>NZ_JASJVC010000059.1:0-21538 GCF_035019905.1 Sphingomonas sp. 10B4
CAGGTTTGGGCATCACGCCCATCTATCCCACTCGATTCCCTACGGGAATCCCCAACGTCAGTTTTGCAACAAAGCCCCGCGCAGCGGCCTTCTCTCAGCTTCGCTTTCACCCGACGCTTGGGCGGCTTGTGTCGCAGTTGTAGGCCCAACTCCTTGTAAAGCCGATAGACACGCTTCGCGTTCACGTCCCAGCCCTCCCGCCGCAGCAGCACATGGATCCGGCGATAGCCGTAGCGCACGCGCGTCTCGGCGATCTCCTGCATCCGCTTCTTCAGGTTGGCCTGATCGGCACGGCACCCACGATAGTGGTAGCTCGATCGTTCGGCCCGAAGCACACTGCATGCCCGTCTGATGCTGACGGACGAGATGCTCCGAACATCATCGACGAGCTGACGCCGCCGATCAGGCCTCAGAGCTTTCGCGAGACGACATCCTGCAACATCGCCTTGTCGAGGCTGAGGTCAGCGACCAGCCGCTTGAGCTTCGCGTTCTCATCCTCAAGCTGGCGCAGCCGCCGCATCTCCGATGGCATCAGACCGGCGTACTTCTTGCGCCACGCGTAGAACGTCGCGTCGCTGATGCCCGCCTTCCGGCACACCTCACCGATCGTCGTGCCTTCCTCCGCCTGCTTCAACACGAACGCGATCTGCGCCTCGCTGAACTTCGATCTCTTCATCGCTCACTCCATCACCTGGCCCTCAATCCTAAACTGGAATTTTCCAGCTCAAAACGGTCCAGGAAACGGGCAGCAGGTCATCGGGCGACTTCGCACGCAACGCCTATGTGTCGATCTTCATGACGCCGTCGACTGCCGAGGGGGGGCAAGATTTCAGCGATCGTCCCCCAGGCCAGCCATGTCGACCATATCAGCCAGGATGTGCAGGTGCTTGTGACCGAACAGGGCCTTGCCGATCTGCGCGGGCTCAGTCCCAAGCAACGTGCCACGCTCATCATCGACCGTTGCGCGCATCCCGACTATCGCCCCGCGCTCGTCGATTATTACGCTCGCGCCCGGGTCGGGTCCTACGGCCAGCAGTCGCCGTCGCTGCCAGGCGAGGCGTTGTCGTGGCATCAGCGCTTCATGGAAACGGGGTCGATGCGCTTCTGACGGGCAGGGTGGTCCGCGGCTCACGCCCGGGACACGAAAGCTGCATCGCCGCCGGAACGAGGCCCGATCTGCGGGACCGGCCCGAGTGGCGGCGCGTCCTGGTTGCGGCGAAGACGCCCTTGGCACAGCCTGTTCCTGAGGCACGGGCGGCAACGTATCGAGTTTGAGGCTGGTCAACTGCTGTCGCCGCACGGATCGGTCGGGCATGAGAAGGCATTGGGGAGCGCATCCATCCGCGCTCCCTGATACCGCCGGATTGAAGCCCTAGCCGCGAACGTCGTAGCGATCGAGCATCATCACCTTGTCCCAGACCTTGACGAAGTCCCGGACGAACCGGGCTTGTCCGTCGCTTGCGGCATAGACTTCGGCGACCGCACGCAGCTGGCTGTTTGCGCCGAAGATCAAGTCACAGCGCGTCGCCCGGAACCGCGCGATGCCGCTCTCGCGGTCGTCGAGCGTGAAGGTCATGCCCTTTTCGTCCGCCTTTTTCCATTCATACGCCATGCTGGTCAGCACGGTGAAGAAGTCGTTCGACAGCACGCCGACCCGGTCGGTGAAGGTGCCGCTGGATGATCGATCATGATTGGCGCCCATCACCCGCAAGCCACCGACCAGCGCGACCCATTCCGGCGCGGTGAGACCCAGAAGCTGCGCCTTGTCGAGGAACATCTCCTCGGGCGAAACATCCGGGGCGATCTGTTCATAACTGTCGTCGACATAGTTGCGAAAGCCATCGATCACGGGCTTGAGCCAGGTGGACATCTCGACGTCGGTCAGTTCCTGCGTGGTATCGCGTCGCCCCGGCGTGAAGGGGACGGTGACAGCAACGCCGGCGTCGGACGCGGCCTTCTCGATCGCCGCACAGCCGCCCAGCACGATCAGGTCCGCCAACGAGACCCCGGTGCCGCCGGCCTGCTTGCCGTTGAAACCAGCCATGACGCCGCGCAGCGCGGCGATGACGGGGATGGTGCGCTGATTGACCGTCCAGTCCTTCTGCGGAGCGAGCGCCAACCGCGCGCCGTTCGCGCCGCCACGCTTGTCGCTGTCACGATAGGTCGATGCGGCCGAAAAGGCCGTGAAGACCAGATCCGATGGTGACACGCCCGTCGCCATGATCGCCTGTTTGAGCCCGGCCACGTCGCCGTCGGCGATCGGACGATGGTCCAGCGGGGGGATCGGATCCTGCCACAACAGGCCGTCCTCGTTGCGCTTTTCGGGTCCGAGATAGCGTTCGCGCGGACCCATGTCGCGATGGGTAAGTTTGTACCATGCCTTCGAGAACGCCTGGGTGAAGGCATCGAAATCGCCGAGGAATTTCTCGCAAACTCGGCGATAGTCCGGATCGACCTTGAGCGCGATGTCGCTGGTCATCATCATCAGCGGGTTCATCCGCCCCGGGACATGCGCGTCCGGCGTCCTCGGCGCGGTCGGATCCACCGGCGTCCACTGCAATGCACCCGCCGGACTCCTGGTCTGGTCCCATTCGAACCCGAACAGGTTCTCGAGATAACTGTTGTCCCACTGCGTCGGGTTGGGCGTCCAGCTGCCTTCGATGCCATTGGTCATCGTATATTCTGCAAAGCCGGTGCCTTCGGGGTTCTGCCAGCCCATGCCCATCGCCTCGATCGGTGCGATCTCCGGCGGTGGACCGACCTCGCCCGGGCTGACCATCCCGTGGCTCTTGCCGAACGCATGGCCACCCGCGATCAACGCGACGGTTTCCTCGTCGTTCATCGCCATGCGCGTGAAGGCGATGCGGATATCGCGGGCCGATCCCATTGGATCACCCTTGCCATAGGGGCCTTCGGGATTGACGTAGATCAGCGCCTGATGCGTCGCGGCCAGCGGGTTTTCGAGATCATAGTCCGCATCACCATTTTTCCCGCGCCATCGCTTGTCGCGCGTCACCATGCTGTCGGAAGAAGGCGACCCGGTGGGGTCCCAGACTTCAGGGCCCCAATAGGTGCTGGTGTCGGCCTCCCATGCATCGTGCCGGCCGCCCGCAAAGCCATAGGTCGGAAAGCCCATGATCTCGAGCGCGCAATTGCCGGTGAGCACCATCAGGTCGCCCCAGGACAGCGCGCTGCCGTATTTCTGCTTGATCGGCCAGATCAGCCGACGAGACTTGTCGGTGTTGCCATTGTCCCACCAGCTGTTGATCGGCGCGAAGCGCTGCAGCGCCTCGCCGGCGCCGCCACGGCCATCAGCAATGCGATACGTGCCTGCTGCGTGCCACGCCATGCGGATCATTTGCGGACCGTAATTATCGTAATCCGACGGCCACCAGGCCACAGACGAGGTCAGGAACGTCTTGATGTCCTGTTTGAGCGCCGCATAGTCGAGGCCCTCGAACGCCGCCCCATAGTCGAAATCGGCGCCCAGCGGATTGGCTTGCGGACCGTTCGAATGAAGCTGCTCGACCTTGAGCCGGTTCGGATACCAGTCCGACAAGGTCGGCGGAGTGCCCAGCGTGCCGCCGATGCGGTCGCCGCCAAACGGGCATTTGCCCGCCATCTCGAAGCTCTCGGTGTTGGTCTTGTCGGTTTCGAGATCGAGCATCGTGCTATCCTTTGAAGCTGGAGCCCGCGGCTTTTGCGCGATCTCGGGAGAATGGTGCGTCTTGGGCAGGCAGGCCGTTGCCGGCTGCGACCGAACGGCCGAAGACGGAACGCCGGTCGCACAAGGCGCGGACTTGCCCGCATCGCCGCGAAATCGCGTCCCGGATCGGCTGTATCGGCACTATCGGTGGAGCGTCCGGATCGCGTCCACGATCACCTTGGGACTGTGCAGCCCCTTATACACCGGCGGCGGCGCCTTATCGAGCTTGAGCAACGTGTAGACTGCGGTCATCGCGCAGCGGATCGAATATTCCACCGTGAATACCACGTCGTCGGGCTGCTCGGCATATTGGCCGAGGAAGGCGAGGTTGGTCGATCCGATCGGCACCACCAGCGGCCGGTCGCCCATTTTGCGCTTCATGAACTGGCTGGTGATGTAGGGCATCGCGCAGGGGATACAGGTCGAAGCCGCGAGCACCGCCGCGATGTCGGGCGCGCTGAAACGCAGATGGCCCAGCACCTCCTCTAGAATCTCCGCGCCCGTGCAATCGACCAGCTTCTTCTTGACGTAATCGCCGGGGCGATCGTGGAATAGGCCGTAGCCCCACCACACCGCGACGCCTTCGGGCTGGTCGGGGAAGAACGGCTGGTGATAGATCGATAGCGTCAGCAGCCAGGCCGATTGCTTGAACGTGATCAGCCCGCCCGTACCCGCCGCGCTGCCGCTGAAGCGCTCCATCAATTGAAGGAACAGCGGGTCCTTGACTGTGACGGTGAAGGAGATCCACGAACTCTCTTTGACATTCCCGTTGAAGGCAGCGGGGTTACCGAGGGCAGGGCGGCCTTGCGCGAGCTTTTCCCACAGGTTCCACGCACCCGAATGGTTGGTCGCATCGAGGCCGGGGGCCTTGGTCATCGACCCGAACGCCTTGTCCGCGGTCATCGACCCGTTGGTGACGAACACCAGGTCGCCAGGTGCGACCGGGATCGCGGCCGGGCCATCGGCCGTCAGCGTGGATATGCTGGTGACGGTCAGCGCGTCACTGCCGGCGGCGAAGCGCAGGTCTTCGGCGCGGACACCGTGGCGGAACTGCACGCCGCGGTCCTTCAGCCAGGTGACGATCGGCACGATGATGCTGTCGTACTGGTTGTAGACTGTGCGATAGATGTCGTGCTGGACGTCGATCGTCGAGAAATGGTGGACGAAGCGGCGCAAATAGCGGCGGAACTCGATCGCGCTGTGCCACGGCTCGAATGCGAACAGCGTGCACCATTCCATCCAGAAATTGGTCTCAAAGAAATGCGGCTGGAAGCAATCGGTGATGCGCTTGTCGTCGAGCAGGCTTTCTGGCTCGCCGATCAGTGCGACCAGGTCGATCCGGTCGCGCTCGGTAAACCCCATGGTGTGTGCGTCGGGCACGCTGCCGTCCAGATTGACCAGCCTGACCTTGTTATCCCACGGCCACGTCTTGGCGGCGCGGTTGGTTTCCTCAGTCACCGAAATCGTCGGGTCTGTCGCCGATGGGATGCCGTCGAGAAGATCGAAGGTGCATTGGTACATCGCCTCGAACATGCGGCTTCCGCTCATGAAATAGCCGTCCTCCGCAGTACCGTGCGCATCGAACGCGCCGCCGGTCTGACGGCTTTCCTCTAGGATGGTGATGTCTTTGCCGGCGACGTCGCCATCGCGCAGGAGGATAACTGCCCCGGCGAGTGAGGCGATTCCGCTGCCCACAAATGTATAGCTGCTCATGAAAAGGCGATCCCTTGTTCGAAGGATCCTGCGTTAGCCACGTCCCCCCGGAGCAAGCAGCGTCGGAAACTACTCACGGCACGAAATTTCGGACGCATCTAATCGAAGACATCCTCGTTCCGTTGCGTCGTCAGTTCTCGACGAGCTGATCGAAGCTGGCTGCGCTTCGTTACACCGCGATCGATTCGAGGTTGACCCTCCGCGCTTCGGCTATGTGCCGATCAACACGACCGTCACCTAACCGATCTTTGCCATCAGCCTTCCCGCGGCGCCCTGCTCCGCGGCCAGGTTGCGATTGTAGGCAAGCGGCATACGCGGCGATTTCCATCGCAGCGCGTCCATGATTCCGGCGAGATCCTCGCCGCTTGTGAACAGATCCTGGTTGAGCCCGACCCGCGTCGAATGCGCGCTGATCCCCTTGAGCAGTCGGGTAAGATCGTCGGTCGTCAGATCGGCCAGCGCGCCGGCATCGAACGCCCGCTGGATCATCGATCGATAGATCGGCCCGACCGAGGAGGGATGGAGAGCCCCCTCCCCCACGTCATATTCAACGCGAGCCGGCACGGCAGGCTTCGACAGCGTCTTGCGCAGATCCCACGCCTCCCGCCCGGATATGCTGTCGATCCGCCGACCACGCACCGCCGCTCGCGCTTTGTAACGGCGCACGTTCACACGGCAAAACACCGGCCCCGCCTCAATACCGGCCGCTTCCAACCAGGCTGCGATCGCGCGCACCGTCCGGGGACTCAGGTAGGCAGTTGCCCCCTCCCCCTCCTGATCACCCTTGCTGCGCGCGATGCTGAGCAGCCGCGCCTCCGGATCAATTGCCTCAATGATGTGCCCGACCTCAACAGCCACCAGCTCGGAGGCGCGCAGCCCGGTGTCGTAGCCGGTGGATAGGAGCGCGCGATCACGCAGCCCCGGCAGATCTTCCCCGCAGCTTTCGAGCAGTGCGCGCACATTGAGCCCACGAGGCTCGTCACATTCAACGTTGCGCACCGCCCCCTTGAACCGCAGCGGTCGTGCCTGCTTCTGCGAGGTGCCGAGACGGCGACGAATTGCCTGCAGGCGCAGTTTGACGAGAGAGGCCGGGGTCGGATCCTTGAGATCCAGTAGCAGATGGATTTTGGCGATCGACGCCTTGTAGCGGCCGAGCGAGGCCGGCTTGCTTCCCTTCTCGGCGCGACTGTCGAGATAATCCGCCATGGTTTCCGGCGTTGCCGGGAGCGCGATGCGGTTGTGGCGCCGGCACCAGAGGTCGAATGCCTGGAGGTCAGACTTGAGCGCGCGGATGCTGTGAGGCGATGACGCGGCTTGGTAAGCGGCAATCAACGCCTCATTGACGACGATGCGCTCGCCAGCGCGCATCTTCACAATCGCCCAGGATAGATCGTCGGCCGACGCCGGCACTGGCGCAACGTCTTGGCCCTCTATCAGGGCGTTTTCATCGATCGGCGCGGCGTGATCCATCGGTTGACGACTACCCCACCTTATAAAGAGACGTCAAATATGCACATGTGATAAGTGCAATTATCATATGTCCGTAATTTAACAGTCCGACACTAGCCAACCAACCTATGACATTGGTTGAGGGCGATGCTATGCCCGTTTAGTGAATTCCAGCAGCAAGCCCCCTTCCCTCGTGCTCCTTGGCCGTCTTGACGGACGCCTGAGGCATAGCCCCGCACGAGACATTTGGCTCGCGCGGGCCCGAGTTTCCGGGGCGACAACGATAGCGGGAATCGCCGGAGTGCCCCTAAACAGCGACGATATCATGAATTGGATCTGCTGCCGAACACCGCCGCCAAGGCACAGCGAAGGATTGAGCGATCCGCTGTCGATTGCCGCCCTGTTCCATCTGTCGCTAATTGCCCAGGAGCCGAGCGACGATGCCGTTTCGGCTGCGACTCTACGGGTCCTTCGAACCCTGCTCGATGATCGCGATGCGGCAGAAACGTGGGGACGCGAGGATCTGGTGCGCTTCGGATCGGCCTACAGGCGCTCCCAGGTAGCGCTGCAGGCCCCCTACCCGGCCCCGACCCTCCTGGCGGTCGCCGAGCGGGTCTACGCGGCCTATAGCGAACTGGAGGTGGCCCCCGCTGCTGACCGCACGGTGAGCACAATCGATCGGCGCCTGCTAACTGTGGAGCCTCGGAGCTTCGGAACGGTTTGGTTGCTTGCCTGCCACCTGCCCCAAGCTCTCGTGTCCGCGAGTCTCACGAGCCAGTTCGTGCCCACGTTCGTCGGCCTTCCGCGCTACCTCACAGCTTCGCCAAAAGAGCTGGCAGCGGACCTTGAACGAACGCTCGGTCAGGCGGCGTTTGAAGGGCTTGCCGAACTCGATCGGCTCGAGGCACGTTTGTCGACATTCGCAGATGAGTGGAAGGTGACCAGTCGGAGCCGACTGCCGGAGTTGATGCGGCTCGACCTCGCCTATCCTGGTCTGCGCATCCCTGCGATCGCGAGGTTGCTCGGAATTTCGCCGCAGGGAGCCTCCAAACTGGCGAGCCAGGCTAAGACTTTGAAGGCGGGCATGCAGGTGCGCATCGCTGGCGATGTAGCGCTGCCATGGCGGTAGATGGCTCTCTCCCCCTCCCCTAAAAAAAGAAATCTCAGAATCCGCCGCAGGCGTAACCGTTAGGGGAATTATCTCTTAGGTTATAAAGTTACTCGGGGCGTCGGTCGCGCGAAGTACCGGGAATCTGGCGATTCGCTAGCTGTGCACAGAATCTGATAACACGCCAATCGATCCCCGATAGCACGATGCCGTGATTCTAATAACACGACGCTTGGCACCTGATAACACGATGACCTCGCTCCGGCCTGTGGATAACTCTGTTCGGGTCGGTGCAAGGGCGTCTCGCCAAAGCGCGGTTAGCGTTTCGATTCGGATTTCGTCAGTCGACTGCCAACTCGTTTTCGGGACAATTGGTCGTGTGCGACTTCTATCGTGTTATCAGGAATATCGTGTTGGCCGAGCTGCGTGTTATCGGAAATGTGCTTTCGCCCCTCACTCCCCTGCCGCCCAACTCTATTGCCATGCCGGCGGAGATCGGTGCGTTCAAGGTGAGCCGGTGAGGGGCAGCGTGTCCGTCGAACTCCCGATAAAACCACGATAATCGACCAACTCACGGTCGCGGCGGCGCGGATATTAGACGTGTTTTTAGAATCATCGGAAGCCCCGTCTTCGATGATTTGGGCGGTCGATTGGTGGCGGCCCGCAAGGCTTTCGCCAAACGAGATGTCGGGAAGGACGGCATTTCCGATAACACGACGACGCGCGTCCCCCCTATCCTCGCTCTCACACGGGTCTCAGCCTCTCCAGGCCGAGGCGCCCTGATCGCGGGCGCTTGTGCTCCGGTCGTGGACCCGGTGCGTCGGGTCATGGAGGAGAGCCGTACAGCTCGTCGCGGTCATCAGTGATGACGTTGGCCAATCGCGTGCGATGGCCAGGCTGACGGCAGCCATTGAGGATGGTTCAACTACGAACGATGTGCAGACATAGCTGGCAAGATGACGTCTTCAGAAACGCCGAACCCTGACAACGGTGGTAAGCGAATGTTGCAGGCTGTGACGGCCGGCTTGTGGGTCAATAACCGGGCAAGCCGTACTTGTTACGCTCGTGGTGCTTTTTCATGAACCCGTAGAACCGTTTGGAGTAGTTGCGCGGAAGCTCATTCGGATTTGCATTTAGAAACGCGTCGAACTGCTTCATGAGATTATCCAGATCCCAGCCTGGGCATTCGGTCCTGATCGCGTTGTAGATCGCCGGCTCGATTACGTCCTTTGCACGCCCGCCCCGGACGCGAGGCATCGCCGCACCTGCCGCGGCATAGCTGCCATCGTGTGGATCCGTGCTTGGGTAGGGATCGACAGCTTTCAGTCCGGCAGTGGCGCGGGCAACTAGGCTGCGCGTAAGTCGGGCGTCGACCATTTCTTCGCCGTCAGCAACGGCAAGCTGCATCGGTGCCGACTTCGGAGCGGAGCGGGGCGGACGGGCAGGGGAGGCTGGTCGCACCTTTCTGCTGGTGGTCTCGGCAGGGCCGCCATCGATGTAGCGCCGCATCACCATCTTGAGCTTGGGTCTCGGGGTCTCGGATCCAATCACCTCGAGGTTGATCTCAGGAAGAGTGTTTGCGCGCGCAAGTTCAAGGATCTTGTTCTTGAACGACGGTAACGAGCTTTCGCTGCCGCTTTTCTGGTGAAGGGTCTCAAACCCAATCGTGAATCCCTCGGCTCCGTTGCCACCAGCATGCTTGCGGCTGGCGCGATACAACCACTTGCCGAGCCCGCTCGTGATCTCAAAGTAGAGCGGCGAGATCGCCAGCACGTTGCGCTTGTCCATTACGCCGTCGAAGAACCACTTCGACAGCGTAATCTCCATTCCGAGTGATCGTTGGGTCTGCTCATCGACGAGATGCGTGTAGCTGTCGATCCACGAGAAGGTGGTCTCGCGCGATTTTGAGTTTGCCCGGATGTTTGTCTTGATCGTTGTCGCTTGGAGACGGTCGAGCGCGCTGATCAGGCGCTCATAGGCGCGACCGCTGACACCCCAGCATACCCGCTTGAGCAAGTCGCCGGGCTGAACCCGTATCGTCGGAGATAGGTCGTTTTCGCCTCGCTCGCGCAACTCGTTCAGGTGCGACGCGAGATAAATCATGATGTCCGCGTCCCAGATCGTCGCCATGCCGTATTCGGGATTGGCAGACACGTGAACGGTGACGGACTTGTCAGGACTCACATACTCGATAGGCTTGACGCGCTTCTTCTTCGACAGGCTGAAGAAGGGCCGCTGCATCGTTTCCTGGTAATCGCGCAGCGATACGTCGCTGAAATCGGGCAGCGTAAAGAACATCTCGAATTGCACGCGCCGGCCCCCAACGACCGTCGGCTGCACCTCTTGCTTCACACCGAAGTCCCGCAACTACCGTAGCCATCCCACGCGTGGGACAAGCAAGATAAGTATCTGAAATTGAACGGAAAAATACCGATTTTCAGAGTTGCGAGCTGAGCGCTATTCAAGGCCAAAGGAAGCCCCATCAGCGACCCGTCCGCTTCAGGATTTTGGCCTTTTCGATAAGTGGCCGCAGCGCTTCGAGAATGTCGTCGGCTGATAATTCGGTAGGGTTCAAGGTGATGGTCAGGCCACGCGAGCGGTCCCGATCAACCTGCCCGATCGTCGAGCCCTTGGCCTCGATCACCGTCTTTTGCGATCGCCCAGCGCGCGCCGTCGTCGCCTTGATCAACCGGGCCACCACGTCGGCACCGCTGATCGGCTCCTGGTCATCGGACTGACGGAAGCTCTGTTCTGCCGCAATCGCCTTCGCTACTTCCTCCATTCGCTCACGCAGTGCGGGCGTCCGGAGGGATGGAAGGAGCTTGTCACCATGCCGGACCTGGATGTCCATCGGCGAGCTGAATGCGCTGACAATCGTCTGCGGGATATCGGTGAGCCCAATATAGCGGGCGAGCATCGATTTCGACAGCTTCACCCGATCGGCCATTTTGCTCTGGACGCCGTCATAGTGCGCATCGACGGCAGCCTTGTAGTTAGCGCCGCGCTCGAGATCGGAGATGTCCTCGCGTTCGCGGTTCTCGATGTCGGCAAGGCGGAAGGCTGCCTCGTCGTCGAGATCTTCGATGATCGCGACCAGTTCGATGTCGGGATAGTGGTTGGCATTGAGCCATGAAATTGCCCAATGGCGTCGCGTGCCAATAACAAGCTCATACTGCTTCTCACTGGCCTGCGTACGGCGCACGACGACCGGGATGCGGTTGCCGTTTTCGGCCTGGATAGACTCGATGAGGCTTCGCACGCGCTCTTCAGTGAGCAGTGCATAATCGCGCGCGTTTCCAGGCCAGATCGAGCATTCGGCAGGCTTCAATCGGATCGTCGGCCGCTTCACCATTCTAGCGGCCTCGGTGAATCCCTCGAGACGCCTGTTGGTGAACGTGCGGGATGCCGTTGGGGCGGCAGGGGTTCCGTCCGACAAGGCTTCAGCCGCAGGGGGGGAGGCGAGCGCCTCGCTGATGAGAGAGCGCCGGCTCATGCTGCGACGCTCGCGGAAGTGTCGCTCGCGCGGCCCGACATGCTCTTCGACGGCCACTGCGCGCGGATTTGCTGCAGCACCTCATTGAAAACGCTGTCGAGATTGTCCCGGCATCGTTGGTACGTCGCATGGGCCGCAGAGGGTTTGCTCTCGTAGACCGAGCGGAAAGCCTGGGTTGCGTTCTTGATCTCTTCCGAGGCCAGGATCGGCTGACTAAGCAGAAAGTTGGCGTAGGTAGATTGCATCATCTTCCACATGTCGTTCTCACCGGGCTTGCTCGGTGTGTAGGCGGAGCAGACGATGCGGATGAACCCGTAGTCGACCGGTGTGCCATTCTCTTCGAGAATCTCGATGTTGTCAGCAATCGTATCCATGAAGTGGATCGTAGACAAATAGTCGAGCTGCCGCGCAGGGACAGGAACGAGCAACCCGGTGGCTGCTGCCATCACGTTAAGCCCGAGGAAGCCCATTGCGGGCGGCGGATCTAGCAGGATGACGTCGAAGTCCTTCAGGACGCTCTCGATGCCGAATCTAAGGCGCTGCAGACCCTCCCGAACGGCCTGCCCACCTTCCCGGAGCGTTGCGGTGAGATCCCACTCTGCATCCTGCAGGCCAAGACTGGACGGCACGATCTTGATGGTCGGCCAAGCCGTATCATGGATCGCCTTCCGGAAATCGTCGAACGTGCTACGTGGAGATAGGAAGTTACCAAGTGTCTCCTCTTCGTCGAGCAATGACTCTGGCTGGATGTCGAACATCGTTGTCGTGGAAGCCTGTGGATCACAGTCGATTACAAGAACGCGATAGCCATTCAGTGCCAAAAAGTCGGCGAAATGCTTTGTGATCGTGCTCTTGCCAACGCCGCCCTTGAAGTTTTGTACGGCCACGACCACTGCGTCTTCATCAGACGCCTTTCCGACATTGATATGCAATGCCTCTCGGATCTGAGTGAGATCTTGCAGCGTATAATAGCGTCGTCCGTTACCGAGCTGTTTGGGTGGGGGGAGGCGCCCTTCCTTCTCGGCCTTCGCCAAGGCTTCGGGCGTGCGCCCGATCAACTCCGCAGCGGCCGTGGGACCAAAGGTGATGTCGAGGACCTTGCGATCCCCCGGCTTGAACACGATCGCCTTCACACGATCGCGCATCTGCTCGCACGACCGCGTCATGTTCCGCAGCGTGTTGACGGTGTACGACATCCCCGACGTGCTCCTCTCGAATCAGGGATTCCTGACTCGGTTAGTGTTTAATGGTCAGAAACGCGCCTAAAAGTCAAACCGATGCGGCATTGTGCGCACGAACGCCAAATCGGGAGTCGGTGGCCGCCCCAACCAGGAACCGATCACTCCATCAGGATCTAATGGCGAATCCAGCGACGCTGGCGCCGATGGATCCGAACTCGCGACGATGTTTAGGGGCTCGCGCAGGATAAAACGGTAGTGGCATCTGTGCCGGCGGGCGCACGGCGGGCATCCCCCTATTTGCGGGGATTTCATCCGTCATATCCTCAATCCTATGATGCCTCGCAAGCATGGGCGCGTTTTGGCTCGCAGATATCCCGCAGCTTGAGCGCCCGATGGGAGGAACCGTCGTGATCAATTTCGCCAAGTTTGAAATCATCGGGCGCATCGGCGAGATCGACGCTCGCCCGAAAGTCACGCTCATCTCGATCTGCGCAAACTATCGCCGCAAAGGCGACGACGCCGAGTGGGTGGACGACAGCTACTGGAACCGGGTCACCGTTTTCGGCGAAGGCCAGCGCAAGCATATCTCGGACAAGGCCCAAGTCGGTGACCTGGTGCGTATCGCCGGGCGGCTGAAGGACACCTCCTACGAGCGCGACGGGACGACCCACTACACGACCGACCGCATCGTCGAAGAGTTCGGCATTCTCGCCGCCAAGGGATGACCACGGCGGGGAAGGGGAGGGGAGGCTTCCAGGGCGCAGCGACGCTTCAATTGCCCGAGGACCATGCCGATGACGCTCGTTTCTACCGCTGCGCAGGACCGCGCCCGCAAGATTGTCGAAAGCCTCGGAGGTCGCTGGAACGGAACCCGCGGTGAATGTCTCTGCCCCGCGCATGACGATCATACGCCGAGTCTATCGGTACGGCTCGGCAAGAGCGCCATCCTCTTCAAATGCTTTGCGGGGTGTTCACAAAGCGAGGTGCTCAAGGCGCTCGATCGCAACGGCTTCGAAAACCGGTCCCCGATCAGCATGCCGACATCAAGACCCAACAATGATTTCAGCGATCTCGCACGCGAGCTTTGGAAAAAGAGCGACTCTGTCGCTGGCACGCCTGCCGAGAGCTACCTTCACGCGCGCGACCTGTTCGTCGCTACGCCGCAACTGCGGTACAACGCGAACACGATCATTGGTAAGGGCAGGGATCGCCGGATACTTCCAGCAATGATCGCGGCCGTCCGAAACGAGATCGGCATCGTTGCCGTTCATCGGACCTTTCTCGATCCATCCGACATCCTGCGCCGGCCTTTTCGCAAACCCAAGCTCGCCTTGGGATTCCTCGGATCAGGTGCCGTTCGCTTCGGTGAGCCGGATGAGGAATTGGGACTGGCCGAGGGCATCGAGGACGCCTTATCCGCGATAGAGTGGTTCGGCGGCCCAGTCTGGGCCGTGCTTGGTGCCGAACGCTATACGCATATCGCCATCCCATCCCAGGTTCGGCGCATCACCGTTTTTGGGCAGCGCAACAGGGCAGCACGCACCTGCTATATGAAGGCGGTTGACCATCTGGCGGGGAATGATCGTCATGTCTCCGAGTGCCTTCCAAGCGAGCATGACGACTGGAATGATGCGTGGAGGGCGCGACAAACATCCATCGCAATGCCTTCTTATTGAGAATGTTTTCGCGACGATCGATTATCGCAACCGGCTCGATAACAGGCAACGAGAGGAGAGGGGGCCTTCGGCGGTTTGACCTGGCAACTGCGCCAGGCGGACACAGGAGGATCCTCCCGATGCAGACCGCCCTCGCTTCCACGCGCTTCGATTTTACCCCGCCAGCCATTATCGCGGCAACCAAAATTGCCGACCGCATCGCCCGTGCCCTGCCAGTCACTCGCCAAGGGCTGCTGACGGCGATGACCGACGCTTATGGAAAGACGTCGGGGCAGGGGGCCTGGTCCCAACGGGATGCTTACGACGTTCTGGAACTCGCGCAGGTTCTCGCGCTGAAGACCCTCGAGCTGCCCGAAAGCCCGGCAGCGCAAATCGAGTGGCTAACGAGGATGGCGGACAGCCTTCCCACGCAAAGCGTCCGCAGCGAGAGCCAGATCACTCTCCAGCAATTCTCGACGCCGGCGCCGATCGGTGCACTGGCGACCCTTGCCGCAAAGATCACCGCAGCCGATGTCGTGCTCGAGCCGTCCGCGGGCACCGGCCTCATGGCTATCTTCGCCCATCGCATCGGCGCCCGTCTTCTTCTCAACGAGCTCGATCGATGGCGTCGCGACATGCTGGATGCGGCATTTCCCGAAGCCACCATATCGGGGCATGATGCTGAACTGATCGACGACCTGCTCCCGGTCGACCAGCGTCCCGACGTGGTGCTGATCAATCCACCCTTCTCGCGCAGCCAAGGCCGCGGCCCCGATCGTGTTGCCGGCCTTCGCCATTTGCGGGCTGCGCTGACGCGGCTGCGGCCTGCAGGTCGATGCGTAGCCATCCTTCCTGAACGCGTGGACATGACGAGCGACGCCTGGAAGATCGCGACGGCAGGCTGTGGCATCGCGCTTCATCTCGATCTGCCCGCCAATGCCTTCGCTCGTCATGGCACGTCGCAGAAGGTTCAGCTTGTTCTGCTCCGCAAGGGCTTGGCGGGGCACGCTATCCGTATGGCGTGCTCATCCTTTGCGGCTGCCCTGGAGGCAATTGCTATCCTTGAGACTCCAGCGCCAGATGTCGTCCCAGCCACCGCGCCGATTCGGCTCACGCGTCCAGCGTCGGGCGGGCTTTTCGGCGGCCTTGCGCGCGGCGCGCTGTCAGCGCCGACCAGCACTGTGTCGCCGAACGAGTCCGACGGCATCCCGCTCCGTTATGAAATACTGGCAGAGCCCGCGCCGGTCGGATCACAATCGGGCATCTATCTGCCCTATCGTCCAAGCCGAATTGTCATTGTCGATGCAGCGCCACACCCGACGGATCTCGTGGAGTCGCTCGCGATGGGGTCGATAGCCGCTCCGCAACCAACCTACATCCCTGTCCTTCCAGCGCGGCTCGTGGAAGGACGTATCCTGTCCAACGCGCAACTCGAGACGGTCATTTACGCCGGCTCGGCTTTCGCCCGTGATCTCCCGGGTCAATTCCAGCCTGCCGAGGAGGGATTATCGCTGACCCCGAGCGAAGCAGGCGTGAGCTATCGCACCGGCTTCTTTCTGGGTGATGGAACCGGTGCGGGCAAGGGTCGCCAGGTCGCCGCGGTCATTCTCGACCAATGGCTGCGCGGCTCCCGCAAGCATGCCTGGATATCCAAAACCGAGACGCTGCTGGAAGATGCGCGGCGCGACTGGATGGCCGTGGGCGGGCTGGCGCTCGACATCCAGCATCTCAATCAATGGAAACTGGGCATGCCGATCGGCGCTGCCGAGGGGATCGTCTTCCTGACCTATGCGACGCTGCGCTCTGGCCGCGGCGACAAGGGCACCCGGCTGCAGCAGTTGCTCGACTGGCTTGGGGCGGAATTTGAGGGCACGATCGTGTTCGATGAAGCGCATGAAATGGCCGGCGTCGCAGGCGGCGAGGGTCGCTTTGGTACGTCGAAAGGTTCCGATCAGGGTATCGCCGGCGTCAGGCTGCAGAACCTCTTGCCTCGCGCCTGTATCCTTTACGTCTCGGCGACCGGTGCGTCCGACGTCAACAACCTCGCTTATGCGACGCGGCTGGAATTATGGGGACCGAGCACCGCGTTTGCTGATCGCCGAGCGTTCGTCGAAAGCCTGCGCCGCGGTGGCATAGCCGCCATGGAACTCATTGCCCGGGATCTGAAGGCGCAAGGTCTTTATGCCGCCCGAGCGCTCAGCTTTGCCGGCGTGGAATATGATATTCTCGAGCATCGTCTGACGGAAGACCAGATTGCGGTTTACGACGCATATGCCGATGCGTGGGGCATCATCCACCAGAATCTCCAGGCCGCGCTTGATGCGACACGGGTCACCGACAGTTTCTCGAAGGCGACCTATAATGGCGGCGCCAAAGCCGCAGCAATCTCGATCTTCGAGTCGACCAAACAGCGGTTCTTCGGCCAACTCCTGATCTCCATGAAGCTGCCGTCGCTGGTCCCGGCAATCAGGGCGGACCTGATGCGCGGCGAATGTGTGGTCATACAGCTTGTATCGACCTCGGAGGCGATGCTGGACCGCACCTTGGCGGGGCTCGATGCTGAAGCGCGAGCGCATCTCGACATCGAATTGTCGCCGCGGGAATTCGTGATCGACTATCTCGCGGCCGCGTTCCCCACACGGCAGATGCGTACCTTCAGCGACGATAGCGGCAATGTTCGCTCCGAACCGATGACCGACGAGCATGGTCATGCGGTTCATTGCCAGGAAGCGATCCGCATGCGCGAGGCCCTGCTCGAGGAGCTTTGTTCTTTGCCTGTCGTGGGATCGGCACTCGATCACATCATCGGCCATTTCGGGGTCGATGCGGTGGCAGAAGTTACTGGTCGCTCGCGACGGGTTGTGGACGATGGTCGCGGTGGCCAGCGGATCGAAACGCGCTCACCCCGGACCAACCTCGCCGAGACCGACGCCTTCATGCGCGGTACGAAGCGCATCCTGATCTTCTCGGATGCCGGCGGCACCGGCCGCAGCTATCATGCCAGCCTCGACGCCGAAAATCGGGCGCGCCGAGTGCATTATCTGCTTGAACCGGGCTGGCGGGCAGATGCAGCGATCCAGGGTCTGGGGCGCACACACCGCACGCATCAGAGCGTCGCGCCACTCTTTCGTCCGGTATCGACCGATTGCCGCGGCGAGCGGCGGTTTATCTCGACGATCGCAAGGCGGCTCGACAGCCTGGGTGCGCTCACCCGTGGCCAGCGGCAAACCGGCGGGCAGGGGTTGTTTGATCCGAGGGACAATCTGGAGTCCGATTTCGCCAAGGATTCGCTCGTAACCTGGTTCCGACTGTTGTTTGCCGGCAAGCTCGCCTCGGTCTCGTTCATCGATTTTCAGCGGCTCACGGGATTGCGGCTTGAGGGGGAGGGCGGTGGCCTCGTTGAAGATCTGCCCCCGATCCAGCGCTGGCTTAACCGCATTCTGGCGCTGCGCATTGCGTTGCAGAACGCGATCTTCGACGAATATCTCGGATTAATCGAAGCGCGGTTCGATGCTGCCCGCGAAGCCGGAACGCTCGACTTGGGCGTGGAAACAATTAACGCCGAACGCATCACGATATTGGATAGAACGCTTATCCGCCGAGATCCGGTGACGGGCGCCGAAACCGAAATCCTGCGCCTCGAAACCGAGCAACGCTACCGGCCCGTCAGCCGTGAGCGTGTCGAGTGGCTTCTTTCCGATGGCGAAAGTCGACGGATGGTCAACCGCCGGTCGGAGAAGGCTGCGATCTGCTGCAAGACGCATAGCCACACCGATGATGAGGGGCGAACGATCAAACGGTTCGAACTGACCCGCCCGACGCGCACCGAACGCCATCGTGAGGATCTGTTTCTGGAAACGCTGTGGGAGGAGGCGTCACCAGACGAGTTCGCTGTATTATGGGATGCCGAAGTTGAGGAGATGCGCACCAAGACCCGGACTGAGACAATCTATGTTGTTGTCGGCCTGCTGCTACCCGTTTGGGGAAAATTGCCCGATGATCATGTCCAGGTGTGGCGGTTGACCACCGAAGACGGGCAGTCGCTGCTCGGCCGACTGGTGCCTGCCCCGCTGGTTCCCAAGATTGCTGCGGCTTTCGGCGTCGCGAGCAGCCTGACCATCGCGCCCGCTGAGATCGTCAAACATGTCAGCGCGACAGGTGAGACGCTCGCGATCGGCGCATATCGGCTGAAGCGCAGCTTGGTGGCGGGTGAACAGCGCCTCGAACTCCTGGACTGGCAGCCCGCCAGGTTGGCGGAACTCAAGGCCGCAGGCTGTTTTTCGGAGATTATCGCCTACAAAACTCGGCTGTTCGTGCCTATTTCGGGTGCGTCGGAGATAGTGAACAAGATCGAGGCAATTTCGGTTCGATGAAAATATTAACAATGGTAGTCAAAATGGACGTGAATTAGTTGGGGTTTCCAAGTCTGCTTTTCTGCGGTTTCGGCCCCTTGATCGTCATTCAATCTTGAGAGAAACTGATTTTTGCGCAACGGCGCGCCGAATTGCCGGACATGTGCTAGCTGGCGGACGGTACGAACTGGAACCATAAACACCGCCATGCCGCTTACGCTGACGCCAATCGATCATGACGACCTTTGCCATGGCTGGCGCTGGGAAATCGCGGATGAGGCTGACCTCGCCCGCAAAGTAGCGATGATCGCACTCGGTCAATATCGCCATGTTGCCCAGATCCTGGCCGACATCGACAAGAAGCCGGCACCCACGCGAAAAGATACCGCGGCTGCTGCGATTGAGCGATTCAAGGTGTCGGCGAATGGCGACCCCTGGCACCGCGACGGCTGGATCTTTCAGACCATCTCCTGGATCGCGGCGCACCGAAGCGAGAAAGGCATCGTCGCCCGTGCCCCCCATGCCATTCCTGCTCACAAGGGCTTCGACGGCATGCAGCTGCGTCTCGACAAGAAAAGAAAGGCCGTCACCGCCGTCGTGATCTTCGAGGACAAGGCGACCGATAGTCCGCGCAAGACCGTACGGGAAGACGTCTGGGACGGCATTCGAGCGCTCGAAGCTGGCGAACGCATGCCGGAGCTCATCCAAGAAACCACGACGATCCTAGAGGCGCATCAGGTCCATTTTCCGGATCTCGATATCTATGACGCGATCGAGACTATTCTGTGGGATGAAGTACGCAATTACCGAGTGAGTATCACCACGTCCGATACCCATGTGAAGGATGACTCGCGTCGGAAGCTCTTCAAGGGCTTTGACGGGGTTGCACCAGGAAAAGCGGCGCGCCGCCGCGCTGACACCATGCATATTCCCGAGTTGCGTGACTGGATGGATGCGTTCGCGCTCAACGTGATCACCCAGATCAAAGCGTGGAGGGATGATGTTTGATCCGGTCACTGTCGACCTGATCGGTCGCGCCCCGCCGCTGGACAGTCTCGACCTCGAAGAATTGCCGCGCCGGTTCACCAACGCCTATGCCGAAATCGTCGCGGCACGGGTTCGAATGCGCGGCATGGTCACAGAGGAAGGCCGGACAGAGGCGCTCGACGTCTTGATCGATGAGATGCGCCGTCTGGCGGCGGCGCAGGAAGCGTTCGTCGCAACGAATCCGACGCGCGACGCGCGTGCGGCGGCGGCGTTCGTCGCTGGTGCGGCGCATCAGCTTTGCTTGATGGCTGAGGTCGTCGGTGGGACAGACGCTCATCGACCTAACATCGAAAAGGAAGCGAACGAGGCTGCCGAGGAGGTCGATGATAAAGAAGGGAATGTTAGCGATGGCGAACCACGTCGTCCGACCTATGTCGACGCGATACGGGTGGCACCCGAACTCTGCGCGACGTTGCTTTTTCTCATTGCCGACGCGCAGCCCGACGCGGCCGAAATGGCGAAGCGCGTCCAGCCATCGGCCGGGGCAAGCGGCGAGGCACAGCTCGTGGCCGCGATCGCCAACTTGGCAGTCGGCAAGCTAGGCGCGATCAATCCGAAGGACCTCCCCGACTACGAAATCCCTGATACAGAGACACCGGCAGATCTGGCGGTCGATGCCTTGCTGCGCCGCCTCCATGCCGGAGTCCGCGCCTTGGCACGGGAGCTGCTAGCCCGCCCGTCAAAGCTCGCCAAGCCGTCGGCAGCTCGAGAGATCTTTCTCGAGGTGAAGGGACTCGCGCTGTCACGGCTCGACGACGTGTTCGATGAAGATGATCCGATCGCAGTCAGCATCTTTCCCGGGCCGTTGCATCTCGCAAACCTGCTGCTTTCGGTAGCAAGTGACTTGGTGGAGTCCGGCCTTTGTCGTGTCATGGCGCCGGAAGGTGTGGCCGAGGGCGCATGGTGGAAAGTTCTACGTCAGGCCGCCTACAAGCGACCTTATCTGTGGCGAAATCACCGCCAGGCAATCGCCGATGGGTATCTTACGCCTGGCGTGTCCGCTGCGGTCAGTTTTCCGACCGGCGGTGGCAAATCTACGCTCGCCGAACTCAAGATCGCTGCGGCACTGCTCAGCGACAGGAAGGTAGTGGTGCTTGCGCCTACTCTTGCGCTGGTCGATCAGACGGCCTTCGCGCTTGGCAACGCGTTCAAGGACTATGAGGTCGTCGGTGATCTCGACGACGAGAACAGCTTCTCCGACACTATCGTGCTTCCCGAAATCATCGTGACAACGCCCGAGCGCTGCTTGATGCTTCAGTCACTGCAGGCTGACGCATTTTCCGATGTTGGCCTGATCGTCTTTGACGAGTGCCACCTGATTCATCCGCGTGACGCCGATCGCAGCCGTCGCGGCGTCGATGCCATGCTCTGCATTCTCAATCTCACCCAGAGCGCCCCGGAAGCCGATTTGCTCATGATCTCGGCGATGATGAAGAACGCGATCGAGATGGCGGGATGGCTCGGCGAACTGACCGGCCGGGCCGCGCTTGCGCTCGATCTTGCCTGGAAGCCGACGCGACAGGCACGCGGCTGCGTGACGTACCCGGCGAACCGGATTCAGGCGCTCGACAGGCTCCTTAACACTGCGCATGCGAAGGCCACGACCAAGGGCGCGCCGAAGGCGGTCAAGGATCAGCTCTCCGCCCGGCCTTTCGCCTTTTTCTGCCTGCGGCAAACTTGGGCGACGATCGACCGCAAGGACTATGCGCTGATGCCGCTGCTCGATCAGGCGGTTCCGTTCAACACCGGTATTTCTAAGAGTCTGATTCATAATTATTCGGGGTGATATCATAGTCTTGCGATGCGGCGTGCAAAGAGCTGGATCGAGGCGATG
>NZ_JASJVC010000060.1:0-21186 GCF_035019905.1 Sphingomonas sp. 10B4
CTCGCAGGAGGCAGTCCATTCCAGACCATCCTCGGTGCCGTCTCTGCCTTTTGGTGTAGACCGGGTTCTTGTAGCTGTCGCGATTGAGCGACGAGAGGAACTTGTCGCGCCAATTGTAGCTCAGCCGCGCCGAAATACCGTTCTTGTCATAGATCAGCGTGGCGTTTGCGGTGTTCGACAGCCCGGTCAGCGCGAACTGGTCGATGTTCGGATCGCCGCCATTGTTGAAGCCGACATCGCCCTTCACATAGGTAAAGCTCGCCGAGACGCCGATGCCGGTGCGCCCGAAGAAATACTGGCCGGCGATCTCGAAGCCGTAGATCTCGGCGTCCTTGTTGTTGATCGGGCGCGAGATCGTGAAGTTGTAGAGCGGATCCGCCGCGGTGCCGTTGATGTCGACCGCCGAGAGGATCTGGTTGACGAACGCCTGGTCGACCGTCTTGGTCACTGCGCTGTAATGCGCGTTGAACTGGCTTGCCGCGGCCGCGGCACCGTCGCGTTGGAGCAGCGCCGAGTAGGTGAACAGGTTGACGTCGCTGATATCGGCGCCGAGCGCGCTGAGCGCGGCCTTTGCCGCCCCCGACGTCGTCCCCGCAGCACCCGAACTTGGGTCGCGCAGGCCGAACAGGCTGCCGTTCGACAGGCCGGTGCCGATGAAATTGTGCACGCGCTTGTCGAAGAAGCCCGCCGAGACATAGCTGTCGGGCTTGAAGTAATATTCGAACGACAGATCGATATTGTCCGAAATCAGCGGCGCCAGGTTGGTGTTGCCGGTGTTGGCGGTGGCGACGCCGCCGATCGCCGTCGGCCGCCCTGGCGCGAACACGCTCGTCGAGGAGAAGAGGTTGTCGTAATTCGGGCGTGCGATCGTCCGGCTCGCCGAGAAGCGACCGATCAAGTTGCGCTTGAGTTCGACCTGGAAATCGAACGATGGCAGGATGTTGTCGTACGATCCGATCGCCACCAGCGGTTGCGGGGTCGATCCGACGGTGATCGTGAAGTCGTTGTCGGCGACCCAGGCGATCTGCGTCGGCACGGCCTGGAGCGAGGTCGCGACGTCCTTGGTGTGTTCGTAGCGGCCGCCTGCGACGAGGCTTGCTTCGTGACCGGCAATGTCGCCCTTCCAGGTGACTTGCGCATAACCCGCGTAGATCGTTTCCTTGACCGAATTGTTCTGGTTGGCGGTGATCGAGATCGCGTTGCCCGTCTTGGCATAGGCCGGCGACAGCGCATTGTAGAGCTTCAGTGTATCGCCGCGGAACGCGATCAGGTTCGCGCCGCTCGCCTTGGGGTCATAGCTGCTGAACTTGCACAGCAGGCAGAATTGCTGGAGCACGCCCGGCGCAAGCTTCTGGACGTCGCCAGGGAAATTGACGCTCCAATTGCCCAGCGTCTGCTGCGTCGACACGAGCTGCTGGTTGGTGTCGCTGTCGCGGTACAGGCCGCCAAAGTCGAACCGGCTCCCGCCGCCCAGATCCCAGCCGAGGTCGGCGCGGAGTTCCTTGACCTTCTGCTTCTGGCTGGTCGAGTAGGTGCGCGCGATCGACGAGCCGACGTCGTTGACGTCGAGGATGCCGTTATGGTTGCCGCCGGGGAGCGTGGAATCGTTGACGACGATGTCCTGCACCGGGATCAGCCCGCTATAATCGACCGAATGCGCGGAGATGACTGTCGCGCCGAGACCGACCAGGGTCGAGCTCGTGCCGTTGGGGTTGTCCGGCAACACCGACGATTTGCCATAATGCCCGTCGATCGACAGCGTCAGATTGGGGGCGATGTCCCATTTGGCGTTGAGGCCGTAATCCTCGAGCTGGTTCTTCTGCGCGCGCGCCTGCTGCTCGAAGCCGGTGTCCTTCACGCCGGCGATCGTTTCGTGGAGATAGGTCGTCGTCGCGACGGCCTTGTTGCTGTCGAAGGTGACGACGTCGAACGGGCGGTTGAACCAGTTCGATTCATCCGAGCGCTGCTCGCTCTGCAGCGTGCGCGCGTAGAGCGCATCGGCGGTGATCGTCAGCGAGTCGGTCGGCTTGAACTGGACGATCGCCTGGCCGTTGAGCCGCTCATACTTGTTGTCGGAGAAGTGATAGCGGCTGTCGTTCGGCACCGAGACCAATTGCTTGGGATCGGCCGGCTTGTTGTTGATCTTGGTGGTGGCGTTGACGAAGCCGTTGCCCGGATCGAGGAATTCGGACAGCGTCTTGATGTTCCACGCGTTCGACGTTGCCGACACCGTCGAGAAATGGCGTTGCTGATAGCTGCCGAACAGCGAGATGCCGAAGGTCTGGTCGGGGTTCGACCAGCTGGCGAGTCCGGTGACTTCGGGTGTCACCACCGACCCGCAATCGACGCAGTCGCTCGCGCTGGTGTCATAGTTGAGCTTGCCGCCGAGGCTGCCGTTGAAGCCCGACGTCCGCGAATCGAGCGGGCGGCGCGTGACGACGTTGATCGTCGCGCCGATCCCGCCCGAGGGGACTGCGGCGCGGCCGGTCTTGTAGACTTCGAGCGTCTTGACGCCTTCCGAAGCGAGGTTCGAGAAATCGAACGAGCGCGTCACGCCAACCGCGCCATCGGCGCTTTCGTCGCCGCCGACGGTCTGGACGTACGACGAGGCGAGCGTGCGGCCGTTCAAGGTGACGAGGTTGAAGCTCGGGCCGAAGCCGCGGACGGTGACTTGCGCGCCCTGGCCGTTGACGCGGTCGATCGACACGCCGGTGATGCGCTGGAGCGATTCGGCGAGGTTCGTGTCGGGGAACTTGCCGATATCCTCGGCCGAGATCGCATCGACGATGCCCGTCGAATTGCGCTTGATCGAAATCGAACGTTCGAGCGAGGCGCGCACGCCGGTCACGACGATGTCGTCGGGGTTCGTGGTGGGGTTCGCCGCTTCGGGCACTGCATTGGTCGCGGTGGCGCCCTTTTCGGGAGCGAGCGTGCCTGGCGCTGTATCGGCCTGTGGCGTGCCTTGTTGCGCGGCAACGGGTGCTGCCTGCGCCTGCGCGGTCTGTGGAAGTGCGAGTCCGGCGGCGAGCGCGATGAGCGAAGCCGACCACACTTGGGCCGACGCGTGATGATAGGCCTTCATGGACCCCTCCCTGCTGTGTGCGGCCTTATCTGGCCGCTCCGATGACATGCCGACCCCCTGCTGAACCGGCTGGGATAGCGCTATCCTTTTGTCCTACGTTGTCAAGATGAATCTCCGGGTCGCACCGGCGGGGACGGGGAGGCGCGCATCGCCAATATCGTGTGCAGATGCGAGAAAAACATACATCTTAAAGCAGATTATGGTCTGTCGAGCGCTTTCGCGCCTCGACCCAAATGTGGGCGACCGGGCAGCCTTCCCCTTTTGTCGCTAGGGATCCCGTGCGCTTTCTTCTGTCAACGCAGTCATACCCTCTAGCGTGAGGGCGGGCGATCTGGTCTATTCCGCGCTCCTCTGGATCGGGATGGCATGAAGCGAACAACGATTGTCGACGTAGGGCGGCTCGCCGGTGTGTCGGCCAAGACGGTATCGCGCGTGCTCAATGGCGAGCCGCATGTCAGCGCGGACGTTCAGCAGCGCGTCCGCGCGGCCGCCGACACGCTCGATTACCACCCCAATGTCTTCGCCCAGGCGCTGGTGCGGCGCAAATCGAACATGATCGGGCTGGTGTATGAGAACCCCAGCCCAAGCTATGTCGTTGAATTGCAACGCGGTGTGCTCGAGCGGCTGACCAACGAGCGCTATCGGCTGGTGGTGATCCCGATCCGCTCGGTCCAGGAAAATGCGAGCGAAGTCGTGGGTCTGCTGCGTTCGGCCGCGCTCGACGGGGTGGTGCTGGCGCCGCCGGCGTCGGACCATCCGCTGATCCTCAAGCAGTTGCACGAAGCGCGGATCTTCTGCGCGCGGATCGCGCCGACGCGGATGATCGACGCCGCACCAAGCAATCTGGTCGACGATGTCGCCGCCGCGCGCGAGATCGCGGCGTATGTCATCGGCCTTGGCCACCGCGACATCGCCATCATTCGCGGAGATGCGACGCATCCGTCGAGCGAGGCGCGGATGCTCGGCTATACCCAGGCGTTCCACCAGGCGGGGCTCGAACTCAAGTTCGACCGGATCGAGCCTGGCCTGTTCACCTTCGACAGCGGGCTCGCCGCGGCGCGCCACATCCTCGCGCGGCCCGATCGGCCGACCGCGATCCTGTCGCAGAATGACGACATGGCGGTCGGCGCGATGATGGCGGCGCGCGAGTTCGGGCTGTCGATCCCGGGCGATCTGTCGGTCGTCGGGTTCGACGATTCGGAAGTCTCGCGGATCACCTGGCCGCGGCTGACGACGGTGCGCCAGCCGGTGTTCGAGATGGCGGTCGCCGCGACCGAGATGGTGATCGCCCAGCTCGAGGATCGTGCGCCGATCGCGCGGATCCTCCACCCGCATACGCTGATGATCCGCGAATCCGCCGCAACCCCGCGCGCCTGATGCTGCGCCGTTTCGAAGCGTGGTTTTATGGCGTCGGCGATCTCGGCTTCAACTTCGTGTGGCAGTCGATCGAGCTGTATCTGCTGTTCTACTATATCCGTGGGCTCGGCATCGCGCCTGCGGTCGCCTCGGCGATCTTCCTGGCGGGGGCGGCGGTCGACTGGCTGACCGATCCGCTGATCGGTGCGGTGGCAGATCGGCTGGCACCACGGATCCCGTTGCGCGCCTGGGTGTCGATCGGCGGTCCGCTCTCGGTGCTGTTGCTGTGCCTGGCCTTCGCGCCGCCGCCAGTGCCTGCGCCGTGGGTGCCGGGCTATGCGCTCGTCACCTATCTCGCGCTGCGCTTCGCCTATGGCCTCGGCAACATCCCCTACGGCGCGCTTACCGCGCGGCTTTCGCCCGATCCTGCCGATCATCTCAAGCTGACCGGCGCGCGGATGCAGGGCGCGGCGCTCGGCGGGCTGATCGCTGCGTTGACCTATGCGCTGCTCCCGGCGGACCGCAGCGGCGGCGCCGATTTCCGGCTCGGCGCACTGATCCTTGCCGGGCTCGCGATGCCGGCTTTCTTCGCGACGAGCTTTGGCACGACCGAACGCGTCGTGCCGCGCGCTGCGCCACCGCGGCGGCTTGGCGGTGCGGTCGCGGCGATGGTGGCGCTGCTCGTCCGGTCGGCGGCGTTGCGGCGGTTGATCGTCACGATCCTGCTCGTCGGCCTGACGATGACGCTGATCAACAAGTCGCTGCTGTTCCTGTTCGATCAGATCGGCGCGCGGCGGCTCGGTTATTACGTCGCGCTCGTCCCCGCGCTGTCGCTGTTGCTGACCGCGCCGTTATGGTCGCGGCTCGCGCTGCGCGCCGGGCAAGTCGCCACGTTACGGATTGCGGCGGTCGCGCTGATAGTGGCGGTCGTGCTGCTGCTCGTCGGTCGCGGAGTCGCGCCCGATCTGGTGTGCATCACGCTGGCGATCATCGCGGGGCAGGGGATGTCGGTGATGTTCTGGTCGCTCGTGCCCGCGACCGTCGCGGCGTGCGAGCGGGCCGATACCGATGGCGGCTATGCGGTGCGCGTCTATGCGATGGCGACGATCGCGCGCAAACTGGCGCAAGCGCTTGCCCCGCAAGCGATTGCAATCGCGCTGTATCTGCCCAATGGCGCGCTGCTCGTGGCGATCACCGGGGTCGCGCTGCTGACGGTGCTCGCGGTGGTCTTCTATCCGCCAGTCGGGCCGGAAAACGAGCGCACACCGGCTTGACAGCGCAATGTCAACGTTGTCAATGCGATCCGGCCAAGTGCCGCGCGCCGACGACGCGTGCGCCATCGAATTTGAAGCGGAGCTGGAGGGGATATGAGACGCGAATTTGCCTGGGGCACCGCGCTCGGTGCGTGCCTCGCTGCGAGCGCGGCGATCGCTGCGCCGACTGCGGCAGACCCGGTCGTGCATCCCGCCGTGTGGCCGAGCGTCGCCTGGCCGGTCGCGCCGATCGCCGCCGATGAAGCGCGGATCGCGACGCTGCTTTCGCACATGAGCGTCGAGGAAAAGGTCGGGCAGATCCTCCAGCCCGATATCGACAGCATCACCCCCGATGAAGTCCGCCGCTATCATATCGGCTCGGTGCTCAACGGCGGCAATTCGGGGCCCAACAAGGACGATTTCGCGCCGGCGCCGAAATGGCTCGAACTCGCCGACCAATTCTATGCCGCTTCGGTCGATCGTTCGGCGGGCGGGCACGGCATCCCCATCCTGTGGGGCACCGACGCGGTCCACGGCCACAGCAACATCGTCGGAGCGACGCTGTTTCCGCAGAATATCGGGCTCGGCGCGACGCGCGATCCTGCGCTGATCGAGCGGATCGGCGCCGCGACTGCGGTCGAGATCCGCACGACGGGGCAGGAATGGACCTTCGCCCCGACGATCACCGTGCCGCAGGATTATCGCTGGGGGCGCGCCTATGAGGGCTATTCGTCGAACCCCGATCTCGTTGCGAGCTATGCCGGGCGGATGATCGTCGGCTTGCAGGGCCGGCCCGACGGCAGCCGGATCCTCGCCGGCCCGCACGTGCTGGCGAGCACCAAGCATTTCATCGCCGATGGCGGGACCTTCGAAGGCCACGACCAGGGCGATGCGCGGATCAGCGAGACCGAGCTGCGCGACGTCCACGGCAAGCCCTATGTCCCCGCGCTCGAAGCCGGTGTCGGCACCGTGATGACGAGCTTTTCGAGCTGGCAGGGGCAGAAGATCGGCGGCAGCAAGGGGCTCGTCACCGATGTGCTCAAGGGCCGGATGAATTTCGGCGGCTTCGTCGTCACCGACTGGAACGCGCACGCGCAGATTGCGGGGTGCAGCCTCGACAATTGCCCGCAGGCGATCAACGCCGGGGTCGACATGTACATGGCGCCCGACAGCTGGCGCGGGCTCTACGCCTCGCTGCTCGCGCAAGCGAAGGACGGCACGGTGCCGATGGCGCGGCTCGACGATGCCGTCGCGCGGATCCTGCGCGTGAAATTGCGGCTCGGGCTGTTCGAGGCGGGCAAGCCCTCGTCGCGCGCACTCGCCGGCGACTGGCGCCAGCTCGGCGCGCCCGCGCACCGTGCGATCGCGCGCGAGGCAGTCGCCAAGTCGCTCGTGCTGCTCAAGAATACCGGCGTGCTCCCGCTCAAGCCGTCCGCTAACATCCTCGTCGCGGGTGACGGCGCCGACGACATCGCGCGGCAATCGGGCGGCTGGACGCTCAGCTGGCAGGGCACTGGGCTCAGCAACGCGATGTTCCCCGGCGCGACGACGCTGTGGGGCGGGATCGCCGCTGCGGTCAAGGCTGGCGGCGGGCAGGCCGAACTCGCACCCGACGGAAAGTATACGCGCAAGCCCGACGCTGCGATCGTGGTGTTTGGCGAGACGCCCTATGCCGAGTTCCAGGGCGACATAAAGTCGCTCCAGCTGCGCCCCGAATTGCGTGCGCCGCTGGCGACGATGCAGCGCCTCAAGGCGGCGGGGATCCCGGTCGTGGCGGTGATGCTCACCGGGCGGCCGCTGTTCGTCAATCCGATGCTCAATGCGGCCGACGGCTTCGTCGTCGCGTGGCTCCCGGGGAGCGAAGGGGCAGGGGTCGCCGACCGGCTGTTCGCGGCGTCGGGCACCGCCGCGCCGTTCACGGGCAAGCTCCCTGCCGACTGGCCGCTGACCGCCAAGCCCGGCGGCCCCAAGCTCTATTCGTTCGGCTATGGCTTGACCGGGCGCGAGCCGCGCGCCGCGTGGAAGCCGCTGTCCGAGGATGCCGGCGTGGTCGACCCGGGCACCGACGGCGTCTTTCTCAAGGCCGGCGTGGCGACGCCGGGCTGGTCGCTGCGCGTCGGCGATGCGACGGCCATGACCGCGATCACGAGCGTCCCCGCCCAAGCACTGGCGGGACGGATCAAGGTCACCGCGATCGATTACGGCGTGCAGGAAGGCGCACGACACTTCTCGCTCGCCGGGGGTGGACCGCAAGCGATCGAACTGCGCAGCTCCGACCCCATCGACCTGTCGCGCGAAAGCAATGGCGACGTGATGCTGCTCGCGACCATGCGGCTCGACGCCCCGCAGGGCAGCGATCTCACGCTCGGGGTGACCTGCGGGGCGGGCTGCGGCGGGTCACGCCCGCTTTCGGCGGGCATGCTGCCGGTCGGGAAATGGCGCGTCGTCGGCATCCCGCTCAAATGCTTTGCCGCTACCAACGGGCGCACGGGTGGTGCCGACGTCAAGCGGATCGACGCGCCGTTCGTGCTGCGCACCAGCCAGACGCTCGAGATCAGCCTTGCGCGCGTGTCGCTCGGCATGGTCGCCGACGACGTGCTGGCGTGTCAGCCGTGATCCGCGCGCCTCACGCGGCGCGCGGCGGCGCGTCCGATTCGCGGCGAATCAGCGTATAGGCGATCCGGACGTGCGGCTCGGCAATCTCGCCCGGCGCCGTGCTTCGGTCGAGCCGCAGCGCCTCGACGAGCAATTCGACCGCCATCCGCGCCATGTCGGTGACGGGCTGGCGGATCGTGGTGAGTTCGGGCCAGATCGTCGTCGCGAGCGCCGAATCGTCGAAGCCGACGACGGCGAGATCGCGCGGGACATCGAGCCCACGGCGATGCGCGACCGCGATCGCGGCAGCGGCCATGTCGTCGTTCGCCGCGAAGATCGCGCTCGGCGGCTCGGGCAGGTCGAGCAGCCGTTCGGCCGCTTCCAACCCCGAGCGATAGGTGAACAGCCCGTCGGCAATGAGCGCGTCGATAACGGGCAGATCGAGATCGGCGAGTGCCGCGCGATAGCCTTCGAGCCGCTCGGCGCTCGCGGTCTGGTTGGGCGCGCCGGTGATGAAGCCGATCCGGCGGTGGCCGAGATCGCCGAGATGCCGCGTCATGTCATAGGCCGCGCGGCGATCGTCGATGCTGACCGACAGCGCCCAGCCCGGCGCACGCCCGGTCGAAATCGCCACCACCGGGATGCCGCGTTCGTGCAACGCCTCGAGCACCAGCGCCGAATCGCACAGCGGCGGCGGCAGGATGATGCCGTCGATCCGTCCGCGCGTGAGATGCTCGATCGCCGCGATCTCGGTGCCGGTCTCGCATTTCTCGATCAGGATCTGGACCGTCTGGCGGCTCGCTTGGTCGAGACAGCCGATCAGGAACTCGCTGAAATAGAAGAAGCTCGGATTGGTGTGGAGCACGCCGATCCGCACATCCTCGCCGCCCGCGAGCATCCGCGCGGCGGCGTTGGGCGCATAATTGAGCGCGGCGATCGCTGCCTCGACGCGTTCGCGCGTTGCCGGGCGCACGCTGGCCTTGTCGTTGATCACACGTGACACCGTCATCGGCGAAACGCCGGCACGCGCCGCGACGTCACTGACCGTCGGGACATTGTGCTGGCGGCGTGAGCTGCGGGGTTCCTTCATGCGCGTCCTTTCGGAGCCGACCCTATGGCGGAGCGATGGCATGCGGCAAGTCGCAGTTACAGGTGGGCATTTACACGAGGGGGTGCAAAGCGCCTGTGCGATGTCGATGGCGCTTGCCCCCACCCCGTGCAATCGGGCATGCGCTCCCGATGACGTTTCAGGTCGATATGGGCCTCGACGCGGGCGGCGCTTCCGTTCCGATCGATCTCGAAGAATTGCTGGCGACGCGGTTGCTCGTGCAGGGCAATTCGGGCTCGGGAAAGTCGCATCTGCTGCGCCGGCTGCTCGAACGCAGCGCGGGGCAAGTGCAACAGATCATCATCGATCCCGAAGGCGACTTCGTCACGCTCGGCGAGAAATACGGCCATATCGCGATCGCCGCCGCTGACTATTCGGTCGCCGAGGTCGCGCGCTTCGGCCAGCGGATCCGCGAACATCGCACCTCGGTCGTGCTCGATCTCGAGGGGCTCGAGATGGAGGGGCAGATGCGCTGTGCTGCGGCGTTTCTCGGCGCGCTGTTCGATGCGCCGCGCGAGCATTGGTATCCAGCGCTCGTCGTGGTCGACGAGGCGCAGGTATTCGCACCTTCGATGGGCGCCGAGGTGACCGAAGAGGTCCGCCGCGCGTCGCTCGGCGCGATGACCAATTTGATGTGCCGCGGGCGCAAGCGGGGCTTGGCCGGAATCATCGCGACGCAGCGCCTCGCCAAGCTCGCCAAGAACGTCGCCGCGGAAGCGTCGAACTTCCTGATGGGGCGCACCTTCCTCGACATCGACATGGCGCGCGCGGCCGATCTGCTCGGGATGGAGCGGCGCCAGGCCGAGCAGATCCGCGATCTGCCGCGCGGCACCTTCCTTGCGCTCGGGCCAGCGGTGTGTCGCCGGCCGATCGCGATCAAGGTCGGTTCGGTCGAGACCGGGTCGCGCGGCGGCGGCCCGGTGCTGACGCCGCTGCCGCAGCCGCAAGCGAGCGATATGCGGCAATTCCTTTTCGCCGAGATGGAGGAGCCGGTGCGCCCACCGCCGCCCCCGCCGCGCGCGGCTCCGGCCGAATATGTGCTCGACCAGATCGAGACGGTGCCGACGTCCGAGCCGGCGCGCGATGTTCCCAAGCGCGACCCCGAGGAACTCGCGCGCGTCGTGACCGACGTGCTGCGCGCGATCGTCGAGGATCGCGATTCGAGCACGCGTCCGGCCGCCGTGCTCTACCAGGATTTCCAGGTGCGCTGCCGCATGGTCGGCGTGCATCCGGCACCGCTGTCGTCTTCGGGCTTTTCGCGCCGGCTCGCCGCGGCACGCGCGGGGATCTTCGACGGGCTCGACGGCGACTGGGCCGAGGCGATCGCGATCGCGCATGATCTGCCCGACGAGATGCTCGGCTGCTTCCTGCTGATCGCGCGGGCTGCGCGCGAGGGGCTGCCCGCACCGACCGACGAGGAGATCGCGCATACCTATGGCACGAGCTCGCTCGGCCGTGCGCGGCGCGTGATCGGCTATATCGAGGGGCGTAACCTGCTGGTGACGCGGGTCGATCTGTCGGGCAAGCGGTCGCTGACGATCCCCGCGCTTGGCTGGACGACCGCGGCAGCCGACGCCGCATGACAAAGCGTTCAGGTCGCGCGCCAGCGGTTGCAGTGCGGGACGGCGCGGCCTAGGGGCGCTCGATGGCATCCGCCTCCTATCAGTCCACGTCGGATCGCCGCCGCGTTCGCGGGATCGTGCTCGCACTCGTGGTCGAGGCGCTGGTCGGGTTGCTGCTGCTCCAGCTTGGCACCGGCGTTTTCACCAAGGTCGAGAAGCAGCCCAAGCTCACCACCTTCGACGTTCGGCCGATCGGCCCGCCGCTCGAGAAGACCGCATCGAAGACCAAGGTCAAGCAGCAGCAGAAGAAGGTCGTGACGACCGCGTCGGCCGCACCGCCGCCGCCGACCGTCCCGCCAATGCCCAAGGCGCCGCTTCCGTCCAAGCTGATCCAGCTCAGCCCGCAGGATTTCGCCGCGTCGGATATCGGCAAGATCTCCTCGGCCAAGGGCGAGGGCAGCGGCGAGGGCACGGGCAAGGACAGCGTCGCGGCGTACGGCCCGGGGCAGGGGCCGGGCGGCGGATCGCTCTACAATGCCGAATGGTATCGCGAGCCGAGCGATGCCGAGCTCAAGCCCTATATGCAGGAATATATGAAGGGCGACGGCGGCTGGGCGATGATCGCGTGCAAGACCGCGCCCGATTATCATGTCGAGAATTGCCGCTCGCTCGACGAATCGCCGCCTGGCGGTGGTCTCGCGCGCGCGCTGCGGCTCGCGGCGTGGCAGTTCCGGGTGCGGCCGCCGCGCGTCAACGGCAAGCCGGTCATCGGCGCATGGGTGCGGATCCGCTTCGACTTGATCTCGGGCTTCAAGAAGTAGCGGGCAGCGCCTCGAGATAGGCGCGCACGTCGGCGGCGATCGGCTGCGCCGCGCCGGTCGGCAAATGGACGTTGACGATCGTCATGTCGATCGTCGTGTGGAGCGCCCCCGTCTCGGCATGGCAGAGCTCGAAGCGCTGCGTCAGGCTCGACGAGCCGATCCGCGCGATCCGCACGAACGCCTCGATCGTGTCGCCCCACACGAACGGCTTCAGGTAATCGATCGCGGTATGGCGAACGTGGAATTCGGTGTGCGTCCACGCCTCGCCGAGCGCCGCGCCGATCCCGGTCCAGTCCCAGTAATCGGTCGCCGCGACATCGGCATATTCGAGGTAGCGCGAGTTGAAGACGACCTTCTGGCCGTCGATCTCGGCATAGCGGACCTTGAAGCGGGTCGAGAAGGCAAAGTCGGGACGGGTCATCAGAACAGCAACTTCAGGCCGACCGCGGCAAGCACCGCGGCGAGGATGGGGGTGAGGAAGCGATCCGACACGCGGCTCGCGACCAGGCTACCGACGATGATCCCGGGGATCGAGCCGATCAGCAGCGAGACGAGCAGCGCGCCGTCGACCGACCCGAGGATCCAATGCCCGATCCCGCCGAGCAGCGTCAACGGCACGGCGTGTGCGATGTCCGAGCCGACGAGCCGGTTGACCGGCATCAGCGGGTAGAGGATCAGCAGCGCGGTCATGCCGAGCGCGCCGGCGCCGACCGACGTCAGCGAAACGAGCACGCCGAGCACCGCGCCGAGCAGCACCGTCAGCCGCGCGAGCCGCCGCGGCCGTACCGCGCCGAGTCTCCGGCTAAGCGCGGCGACGATCCGCGCGCGGAAGATCGTCGCCAGACCCGACACCAGCAGCGTGATGCCGAGCGCGACCGAGATCGCGTGGCCCGTCTTGGCCGATTGCTCGCCGGCATAATGCAGGATCACGAGCGTGAGCAACGCGGCGGGGACGCTCCCCGTCGCGAGGCGGCGCACGACGGTCCAGTCGACCGTCCCGCGCCAGCCATGCACCGTGGTGCCGACGGTCTTGGTCGCCGAGGCATAGAGCAGATCGGTGCCGACCGCGGTCGCCGGGTGGAAACCGAAGGCGAGCACGAGCAGCGGCGTCATCAGCGAGCCGCCGCCGACGCCGGTCAGCCCGACGACCAGGCCGACGAGCACGCCGGCCATCGAATACAACAGATTGATATGCATCGGCGTAGGCGTCAGCCGGTCTTTGTGGGGGTGTTGACGCCCATCGACAGCAGATATTTCTTCACGTTCCGCGCGGCCTGGCGCAGCCGCTGCTCGTTCTCGACCATCGCGATGCGCACGAAACCTTCTCCATTCTCGCCATAGCCCACCCCTGGGGCAACCGCGACGCGTGCGTGAGTCAGCAATTGTTTGGAGAACTCAAGGCTACCTAAGTGCGCGAGCGCCGGCGGGAGCGGCGCCCAGGCGAACATCGACGCGCGCGGCGAGGGGATATCCCACCCGGCGCGGCCGAAGCTGTCGACGAGCACGTCGCGGCGCTTGTGATAGAGCTCGCGATTTGTCGCGACGATGTCCTGCGGGCCGTTGAGCGCGGCGCACGCCGCGGCCTGGATCGGAGTGAAGGCACCGTAATCGAGATACGATTTCACGCGGCTCATCGCCGCGATCAGCGTCTTGTTGCCGACCGCGAAGCCGATCCGCCAGCCCGCCATCGAATAGGTCTTGCTGAGCGAAGTGAATTCGATCGCGATATCCTTGGCGCCGGGCACTTGCAGGATCGAGGGCGTCGGCTTGCCGTCATAATACAACTCGGAATAGGCAAGGTCGGAGATGATCCAGACCTTGTTCTCCTTCGCCCAGGCGACGAGCCGCTCGTAGAAAGCGAGGTCGACGGCTTCGGCCGTCGGGTTCGACGGATAATTGACGACCAGGATCGACGGACGCGGGACGGTGAAGGCCATCGCGCGCTCGAGCGAATCGAAATAGGCGTCGTCGGGCGTCGTCGGCACCGCGCGGATCGTGGCGCCTGCAATGATGAAGCCGAAGGTGTGGATCGGGTAGGACGGGTTGGGCGCGAGCACGACGTCGCCGGGCGCGGTGATCGCCGTCGCGAGGCTGGCGAGGCCTTCCTTCGACCCCATCGTCACGACGACTTCGGTGTCGGGATCGACATCGACGCCGAAGCGGCGGCCGTAATAGTTCGCTTGCGCCTTGCGCAGCCCGGGAATGCCCTTCGACTGCGAATAGCCGTGCGCGTCGGGTTTGCGCGCGACTTCGATCAGCTTTTCGATGACATGCGGCGGCGGCGGCAAATCGGGATTGCCCATGCCGAGATCGATGATGTCCTCGCCGCTCGCACGCGCTTCCGCTCGCATCGCGTTGACTTCCGCGATGATGTACGGGGGCAGGCGCTTGATGCGGTAGAAATCGTCGGACATTGCGGAATTCCGGTTCGAGGAGACATTTCCTTACGCGTACACCTTACGGTCTCGCGCGCGCTTCGTCACCCGGCTTTGCGCCCAAGGGTGTTAGCGGGGTTGCTGGCAGGGCGGATCGGGCTAAGGTCGGATGCGTCAAGCGTAGAGGATGCCATGGCCGACACACCCCCTCCCGCCATGCCGAGCCTGGCGGATCTGCAGCATTGGACCTGGCTGTTGGGCCGCGCGCAGCAGATGATGATCGAGCAGGGGTTCGATGCGATGCGCGCAAGCGACTCCGGCCTGCCCGCGATCCCCGGCCTGACCGATCCCGAGACGCTCGCGCGGACGCGCGATTTCTGGAGCGAGAGCCTGACGCTGTGGCAGCGGCTGTTGGTCCCCGGGCAGGCCGAGCCGGTCGCCGAAACACCCGCACAGGCGCGCGACAAGCGTTTCAAGGATCCGCGCTGGCGCGAGAACCCGCTGTTCGACTGGATCCGGCAGAGCTATTTCCTTTTTTCGGACCAGATGCTCGCGCAAGTCGAGGCGGTGCAGGGCGTCGACGACAAGCAGCGCGAGCAAATGCGCTTTGCCGCGCGCGGCTTCCTCGATGCGGTCAGCCCGTCGAACTTCCCCGCGACCAATCCCGAAGTGCTCGAGAAGACGCTCGAGACCGGCGGGCAGAATCTGCTCAAGGGCTTGCAGAACATGCTCGCCGATCTCGCCAAGGGGCAAGTGACGCATACCGATGCGAGTGCGTTCGAGGTCGGCCGCAATCTCGCGGTGACGCCGGGCAAGGTCGTCCACCGCACCGATCTCTACGAGTTGATCCAATATACGCCGACGACCGAAAGCGTGCTGTCGACGCCGCTGGTGATCTTCCCGCCGTGGATCAACCGCTTCTACATCCTCGACCTGACCCCCGAGAAGAGCTTCATCCGCTGGGCGGTCGAGCAAGGCATCACCGTCTTCCTCGTCTCGTGGCGCTCGGCCGATGCGAGCATGAAGGACGTGGCGTGGGACAATTATATCGCCGCGCAGATCGAGGCGATCGACTTGATCCGCACCGGGCTCGACGTACCCGCGGTGCACACGATCGGCTATTGCGTCGCGGGCACGACGCTTGCGGCGACGCTGGCGATCCTCGCGGCGCGCGGCGAGGCGGACAAGGTCAGCACCGCGACCTTCTTCACCGCGCAAGTCGATTTCACCAAGGCGGGCGAGCTGCTCCACTTCGTCGCCGACGATCAGATCGCCTTGCTCAAGACGCTGACCCCCGACGGGTTTCTCGACGGGCGCTACATGGCGTCGGTGTTCAACCAGCTGCGCGGGCGCGACCTGATCTGGAATTACGTCACCAACAATTATCTGCTCGGCAAGGACTATGCGCCGTTCGACCTGCTCCACTGGAACGGCGATACGACCAACCTGCCGGCGGGCTGGCACATGCGCTATCTGCTCGATCTGTACCGCGACAATCTCCTCGCCAAGCCGGGCGCGCTGAGCGCGCTCGGCGTGCCGATCGATCTCGGGCGAGTCGAGACGCCCGCTTATATCCAGGCGGGGCGCGAGGACCATATCGCGCCGGCCGACAGCGTGTGGGCGCTGACCGAGCATTTCCGCGGCGAGCGCAAGTTCGTGCTGGCGGGATCGGGGCATATCGCGGGCGTGGTGAACCCGCCGAGTGCGGGAAAATACCAATATTGGCTCAATCCCGCGCCTGTCACCACCTTGGCGGACTTCATCGCGGGTGCTGTCGAGACCAAGGGCAGCTGGTGGCCCGACTGGCTCGGCTGGCTGCGCGATCACGGTGCCGACAGCGTCGCCGCGACGGGCGCACGTCAGCCGGGCGGGGGCGGTCTGCCGGTGCTCGACGATGCGCCGGGACGCTACGTCCGGGCGCGCTGATCGATGCGGTGAAGCGCCTGCGAAGGCAAGTCGTTACGCTTATGTTGCAGTGCAACATTTCGCTTGTTCGTGGCGTGTTTCCGGCGTATATTGCGGCGCAGCAATAGAGCAGGAGTAATCCCGTCATGGCCAGCAACGACCCGAAGTCCCCCGCGACCCCGCCCTCGATCGCATCGATCGCCGCTGCGGTTGCTGCGCCGTCCGACTCGGTTCCCGCCGCTCTTGCCGCTGCAAAGCCTGTCGCGAAGAAGCGCGCCGCCGCTGCACCCAAGCCAGCATCGGTGACCACCGCGCCTGCAGCCGTGGCTTCGCCAGTCGAGCCGGTTGCGCCGGTTGCGCCAGTCGCGCCCGTTGCAGCACCCGAGCCGGTGATCGAGGCGCTCGCGCCCGCCTTGCCGGTGTCTGCCCCCATTACCACGCCAGCCCCAACCCCCGTCGTCGCAGCTGCGGCGGCCGTCGCTCAGAAGGAAGCCAAGATCATGGAAACCGTACAGTCCGCCGCTGACACCACCCAGGCCCGTGCGCAGGCGATGTTCGCCGACGTCAACGATCGCACCAAGACCGCAATGGAAAAGGGTTCGAAGATGATCGAAGAGATGAACGAATTCTCGAAGGGCAACATCGAGGCGCTCGTCGAATCGTCGAAGATCGCCGCCAAGGGCATCGAGACGATGGGCCAGGAAGCCGCCGAATATGGCCGCAAGCAGCTCGAGAGCGCGACGGCTGCGATGAAGACGCTGTCGAGCGTCAAGTCGCCGACCGACTTCCTCAAGCTCCACAGCGACTTCATGCGCAGCGCGTTCGACGCGATGGTCGCCGAAACCTCGAAGAACACCGAATCGATGCTCAAGCTCGCCGGTGAGATCGCCCAGCCGATCTCGAACCGCGTCGCGCTGGCAGCCGAGAAGATCAAGGTCGCCGCATAACCACGCGCGATCTTTCGATAAGTGGGGGCGGTCCGGCGACGGGCCGCCCTTTTCGTATCCGAGCCCCTTGCCCTTCCCCCCGGCAATGCCATATTTTGGCGACACATGATCGACAGCACCCGAATCTCGATGGCGGAACGCCGTGACGATGGCACCGATGACGGGGACGGCACCGGCGCCGGGGTCGCAACCCGTACGCGTTCCAAGACCAAGGAGCCCACGCCGTACCGCGTGCTGCTGCTCAACGACGATTACACGCCGATGGAATTCGTCGTGCTCGTGCTGCAGCGCTATTTCCGCATGGACATGGAAGCCGCGACGCGCGTGATGCTCCACGTCCATCAAAAGGGCGTCGGGGTCTGCGGCACCTTCAGCTACGAAGTCGCCGAGACCAAGGTGACGCAAGTGATGGACTTTGCGCGGCAGAACCAGCATCCGCTGCAATGCACGCTCGAAAAGGCCTGAGCGCGGCGCCGCCTCAGTTCGCGGGCGGCAACCAATCGAGATTGAGCTTGGCGTACCGGTCGATGTAATTCGCGGTGCGCAGCATCGCGCGCTCGTCGAGAAAGCTGATCCGCCCGCTTTCGCGCGCGATCAGCGCTTCCTCCTCGAGCTGGCGCAGCATGCGATTGACATGGACCGCGGTGAGCCCGGTCGCGTCGCCAATCTCTTCCTGCGTCAAGCCGAGCACGAAGCTGGCCGTGCCGTCGACCTCGGTCTGCATGCGGTTGCGCATCTCGATCAGGATCGCCGCGACACGCGCCTTCGCCGATGTCCGGCCGAGCGCTGCCAGCCGGTCGGTCAGCGCTGCGCGCTCGATCTGGTTATAGACCATGATCAGCGCGGCGAGCCGCGGATGCTCGGTATACAGCGCGGCGAAGGCCGATCGCTCGAACGGGGCGACGATACACTCGGAGACCGCGGTGATCGTCTCGGGCGCCTCGCGATAGATCATGCTCGCGGTCGCCAGCATGTCGCCGGGAAAATGGAAGCGCAAAATCTGCCGGCTGCCATCGTCGAGCAGCACCGAGCTCATCATCGTCCCCTTGCGCAGGATATAGACGTCGCCGGTACGATCGCGCTCGCGGTGCAGCGTCATCCCACGGCGGACTGGCCGCTCACGCTCCTCCAACCGTGCCAGCGCGAGCCGTTCGTTTTCGCTTAACACGACCATCCCGGTCAAACGGTCGGCGAAGTAACTTCCTGGCACGCGCGAAAAATCCCCCTTGATTAGGTGCACAAAGCAGCGCGCAAGAAACAATGCATTAAAATCGATCAACCGGTCGAGACGCGTGTTTCACCTTTATAACACGGTGTAACCTGCTTGCGCCTTTCAGGCGAGGCGATAAACGAGGGCATGGACCGTATTCTCATTCGTGGCGGCAACCGCCTTTCTGGCCGCATTCCCATTTCCGGGGCGAAAAACGCCGCGTTGACGCTGATGCCGTGCGCATTGCTGACCGAAGAGCCGGTCACGCTGCGCAACTTGCCGCGGCTCGCCGATGTCGACAGTTTCGGGCATCTGCTCAACCAGCTTGGCTGCTCGACCCGGATCGAGGGCGCGCGCCCCGAGGATTTCGGCCGCGTCATGACGATCCGCGCGGGCAAGCTCACCGCGACCGAGGCGCCGTACGACATCGTGCGGAAAATGCGCGCGTCGATCCTCGTGCTGGGCCCGTTGATCGGCCGCGCGGGCGAGGCGACGGTGTCGCTGCCGGGCGGCTGCGCGATCGGCAATCGCCCGATCGACTTGCATCTCAAGGCGCTCGAGGCGATCGGCGCGCAGCTCGAGATGGCGGCGGGCTACGTCAAGGCGATCGCGCCGGGCGGGCGGCTGTCGGGCGGCATCTACACTTTCCCGATCGTCTCGGTCGGCGCGACCGAGAATGTCGTGATGGCGGCGGTGCTCGCCAAGGGTGGCAGCCGGATCGAGAATGCCGCGCGCGAGCCCGAGATCGTCGACCTGTGCAACCTGCTCGTCGCGATGGGCGCGAAGATCAACGGGATCGGCACCGAGACGCTCGAGATCGAGGGCGTCGACCGGCTCCACGGCGCGACCTATCGCGTGATGCCCGACCGGATCGAGGCGGGTAGCTATGCGTGTGCCGCCGCGATCACCGGGGGTTCGGTCGAACTCGTCGGCATCAAGATGGACGACATGCGCGCGACGACCGCCGCGCTGATCGACGCGGGCGTCACGCTCGAGGAGCGCGGCGACAATCTGCTCGTCTCGGCCTCGGGCGGGATCAAGCCGCTCACGCTGTCGACCGCGCCGTTCCCGGGCTTCGCGACCGACATGCAAGCGCAGTTCATGGCGATGCTGTGCATGGCCGACGGCGCGAGCGTACTGACCGAGACGATCTTCGAGAATCGCTACATGCACGTGCCCGAGCTCGCGCGGATGGGCGCGAGCATCGAAGTCCACGGCCGCACCGCGGTGGTCCGCGGCGTGGCCAAGCTGACCGGTGCGCAAGTGATGGCGACCGATCTGCGCGCGTCGATGAGCTTGATCATCGCCGGGCTCGTGGCGGACGGCGAGACGCAGGTCAGCCGCGTCTATCACCTCGACCGCGGCTATGAGCGGCTCGAGGAGAAACTGAGCGCAGTCGGCGCCGACATCGAGCGTGTCGGCGACGGCTGAGCGCGGCGCCTATGCGGCGGGCGCCTGCGCGACATAGGCGTCGAGCCGGGCGAGATGCGCGGTGACGGCAGCGTCGGGCAGGAACGAGCCGAGGAAGCTGTTGCGCGCAAGCGTGACGAGATCGTCGCGGCCAAGGCCGCGTGCCGCCGCGATCGCGCGGTAATTGTCCGCGATATACCCGCCGAAATAGGCCGGATCGTCCGAATTGACCGTCGCGCGAAGCCCCTCGCGCAGCATTCGGTCGATCGGATGCGCGGTCATGTCGTCGACGACGCACAGCTTGAGGTTCGACAGCGGGCACACCGTCAGCGTCATGCCGCTGCGCGCGAGCCGCGTGACGAGCAGCGGATCCTCGAGGCTGCGATTGCCGTGGTCGAGCCGGTCGACGCCGAGCAGGTCGAGCGCTTGATAGACGTACTCGGGCGGACCTTCCTCGCCGGCATGCGCGACGAGCTTGAGCCCCAGCGCGCGCGCCTGCGCGAAGACGCGCGCGAATTTCTCGGGCGGGTGGCCGAGCTCGGACGAATCGAGGCCGACCGCGCCGATCCGGTCGACCCACGGCCGTGCCGCATCGAGCGTCGCGATCGCGTCGGCTTCGTCGAGATGGCGCAGGAACGACAGGATCAGCTGCACCGACATGCCGTGCTTGGCCTTGGCTTCGTCGATCGCCGAGAGCAGGCCGGTGATCACCGTCTCGAACGCGACGCCGCGCGCGGTGTGCGTTTGCGGGTCGAACATGATCTCGGCATGGACGACGCCGTCGGCGGCGGCGCGATCGAAATAGGCGGCGGCGAGATCGTGGAAATCCTGCGCCTCGCGCAGCACGTCGGCACCGGCATAATAAATGTCGAGAAAATCCTGCAGCCGCGAGAAATTGTAGGCCGCGCGGACATCCTCGACGCTGGCGAACGGGATCGCGATGCCGTTGCGCTTGGCGAGTGCGAACATCAGTTCGGGCTCGAGGCTGCCCTCGATATGGAGGTGGAGTTCGGCCTTGGGCAGGCCGGCGATGAAGTCGGAATCAATCATCCCGCCGTCATCGCCCGATCACGGCTGCGCGGCAAGCGTTCAGCGCGTCCGCGTCCAAGTCTGGCGCTTGCAGCCGAAGCCGGCGAGCAGGCAGCCTTCGCCGACGAGCGTGTCGGGTCCGGTCTGCTCGATCGTCCCCGTGACGGTCTGGCCGATGTCGGGGATCAGCACGCTACCGTTCCACAGCCCGCGGCGCTGCTCGACAAAATCGCTAAACAGCATCGTGCCGACCAGCGGCCCGCCACCACCGCGCTCGGCATCCGATTGCGCCTTGGGGCTCGCCCAGACGATCTTGCCGCACATCGCGTGGCCGCACTTCTGGAACACGACGCGGACCGACTTTTGCGGGTTGGTCCATATGCCCGTCGGCGTGCCGGTCGGCGGCGCGGCGAGCACCGCTTCGGGGAGCAAGGCCAGCATCGCTGCGGCCAGCGTCATCATCATCGGTCGCATCGCGCACCTTTCACAAGCGGGGTCTGCGGCGCTGTAGCGCCTGTCTCTTATACACATCT
>NZ_JASJVC010000061.1:0-20629 GCF_035019905.1 Sphingomonas sp. 10B4
TTCATCGCCTCGATCCAGCTCTTTGCACGCCGCATCGCAAGACTATGATATACATAGCCGCAGGATCAGTACCAAGCGCTTCCCGAAAACGGTCGCTCGCGGGTGAGCCGAGCCGATCGCGAGCGAGGCCGCTGAACTGCCCTCCCCGCTTCTCGGAACAGTCCCTTGTTTCGCACAAGGATTCACAATGCTTCCTACATATGATAATGTCCTTTATCAGATGTAGGAGATCGCATGAAACGGGACATGGAGCTAATCCGAGAGATCATGCTGCAACTCGAAGTGTGGCCTATGGAGATGGGCGACGCCATCTCGATGACGCCGGAGGCAATGCAGGCCGAGATCCCTGATCGCGACCTCGCAGAGATCAACCATCACATGGACCTCATTCGCTCCGCTGGCTTCATCGATACGGGGGGGGCTGGGTCATCCGGACCGATGTTCGGATTCATATTTATGGGCCTCACCATGTCAGGGCACGACTTCCTTGATAGCGTGAGAAGCCCAGAGGTATGGCGACGCACCAAGGCTGGGGCGGAGAAGGTTGGCGGGGTCGGCCTCTCCGTGATCGTGGAAATGGCGAAGGCCTATGGCAAACAGGTCATTACCGAGAAACTGGGCATCACGCTCGGATGAATGAGCTCGCGCGCCTTGCCTCAGCCCTATCCCTCCCGGCTCTGATCGCGCGCGGCGCAGCTTTCTGGAGTTCTTCGCGGTCACCATCCGCAACCCGCACACGCGTTAGCCCGCGCACCTCGTCCGACGTGGCAAGACCTCGGTCCTTGCACCTGACGAGGCGCGCCGGCCGCTCGACGTGACGACGCCGGTCGGACTTCGCGATCGGGCGCTGATCGCGTTGATGGTGTATTCGTTCGCACGGATCGGCACGGCGCTGGGAATGCCGGTGGAATACGTAGAAAAAGGATTGCTGTGCACGAGTTGATCAAGGCCATTCCGGATGCCGATGTCCTGCTAGCGCTCGAACCCGAGGAGCTGGCGGGCAGAATCTTGATGCTGCTTCGTCAGCGCAGTGATCCCATGTTCCATGCGGGGAACGAGGTAAACTGGATCGACAATCAGAATATCGGTCAAGCCTGCTATGACAGGCAATATTATGGGCCTGTGCGACAGGCCATTGCCGAAGCGTTCGCTTGGCTCGAGGCCCAGGTGTTGATCGTACCCGCCTCGGGTACGAACGGCTCAAACGGCTGGCGCCTGCTAAGCCGGCGCGGACGAGCAATGGAATCGGCAGGCGATTTTGCGAGCTACAGGCTGGCGAGGCTACTTCCCAGAGAGTTGTTGCATAATCGAATTGCGCAACCGGTCTGGCTGGCCTTTGCCCGCGGCGAGTACGACGTAGCCGCTTTCTTAGCCATGAAGGCGGTCGAGGTGCGGGTGCGGGAGGCAGCCGGTTTCGGGGCAAACAAGATCGGCAAGGTTCTCATGCAGGATGCGTTCTCGCCGGAGCGCGGGCCTCTTACCGATATGTCAGCAGAAATGGGGGAACGGCAGGGCCGCATGAGCCTCTTCGCCGGCGCGATCTCCTCGTACAAGAATCCACACTCTCATCGCGATGTCGACCTTGATGACCCGGCTGAGGCGATCGAAATCGTCATGCTTGCCAGTCACCTCCTTCGGATTGTGGATGCGCGGGTCGCAAAGGCATGAACCAGCTTGCCCTCCTGCCCTCGCCCGCGTTCACATTGCCGGCGCTGATCGCGACGGCCGACGATCGCGCGCAGCTCCGCTTCGTGGAGTTCTTCGCAGTCACCATCCGCAATCCGCACACACGCCGCGCTTATGCGCGTGCAGCGGGCGAGTTCCTGGCCTGGTGTGAGGCGCGTGGAGTGGCGTCGATTGCCGAGGTGCAGCCGCTTCACGTCGCGGCTTGGATTAAAGTGCTGGCGCGCGACGTGAGCGCGCCGACCGTCAAGCAGCAGCTTGCCGGCGTGCGCCACCTGTTTGACTGGCTGGTGGCGGGCCAGGTCGTGCCGGTGAATCCGGCCGCGTCGGTGCGTGGGCCGGCGCACAGCGTCCGGCGCGGCAAGACGCCGGTTCTTGCGCCCGATGAGGCGCGCCGTTTGCTCGATGCAATCGACGTGACGACGCCGGTTGGGCTTCGCGATCGGGCGCTAATCGGATTGATGGTCTATTCGTTCGCGCGCATCGGCGCAGCGCTAGCGATGCGGGTGGACGACGTGTTCGTGCAGAACCGGCGCCTGTGGGTTCGGCTGCACGAGAAGGGCGGCAAGCGTCACGAAATGCCCTGCCACCATAATCTGGAGGAATATCTGACCGCCTATCTCGACGGTTGCGAATTGCGCGGCCAGGCAAAGGGGCCGTTGTTCCGCACGATCCGGCGCGGGACCAAGCGACTGAGCGATAGCCCCCTGCCCCAGGCCAGCGCGTTCCAGATGGTGCGCCGGCGTGCCGCCGCGGCCGAGATCGCGACAGCGATCGGCAATCATTCGTTCCGCGCAACCGGGATCACCGCCTATCTGAAAAACGGCGGGACGCTTGAGCGCGCGGCGACAATGGCGAACCATGCCTCGACTCGCACCACCCAGCTCTACGATCGCCGACCCGACGATGTGACGCTGGACGAGGTGGAGCGAGTGCTGATCTAGGTATCCGGTTGAAGTGTCAAACCTTGTATGATACAAAATCAGTAAGTGAGGGAGCTACCGAGTCCATGCGCGTATTCAAAAACGCTTGGTTTCGGAAGTTTGCCCGCAAGGAGAACATCAGCGATGCGGCATTGTGCCAGGCGGTTGCCCGTATTGAAGCAGGGCTGATCGACGCCGATCTTGGCGGCGGCTTGATGAAGCAACGGGTCGCACGGCCTGGTGCTGGCAAGTCTGGTGGTTATCGAACGGTTCTTGCCTTTCGGACGGCGACACGGGCGGTTTTCATTTTCGGTTTCGCCAAGAGTACGCGGGACAATATCGACGATGACGATGAGCGTGCTTTGAAAGCGTTGGCGAAGCGGGTTCTGGGATTTGCAAACGCGGAGCTGGACCTATTGATCGCAGCGGGCAAGTTCGAGGAGGTAATGTGTGATGGCGAAGATGCAAACCGAAACCTACCGGAGTGAGATCACGGCCGCTGTGCATGAGACGGCCGAGGATTTGCATGAGGTCGGATTGATCGACAAGCGGACCATGCGCGAGTTTCATGCGCTATGCCTTGCGCCGGCCCCTGCCCTCTCACCAGCCGAGATTAAGGCGATCCGCGAGCAAGAGGCCGTTTCACAGCCGGTGTTCGCTCGCTACCTTAACGTCTCGAAGAACCTGGTTTCCGAGTGGGAGCGTGGGGCGAAGCGGCCAGGCGGTCCTGCCTTGCGTCTTCTTTCCGTTGTGAGAAAAGGCGGGCTTCAGGCCATCTCTTGATTCCGGACGGCGCGCCTGTTCTGGGCCGCGCTCTATCTCCACTTGGCAGCTCCAACCGAGCCGCCAACCGTTACGGCACGCTAACGAGCATGTGCCGACCTCGACGGCAAGCTTCTGATACCTGGAGGACCCGTTCGTGATAGACGGGTCCTCATTGATCTATCAGACAGAGACATCAGGCGAGGGCATAGCGCCGACAATGGTCAAGATAGCCGGCCTCGTGACTGCCCGCTAAAGACACGATGCTTTCCCACAGCCAAGTAGGCGCGTCGATGGCGCCGCGTCGGTCGGCATCCAGAATTTCAGCCCAGTCACGCCGCGTCGTGTCATCCATTTGACGGGCGTGTGCCTTACCGACGACAAAGGCTAGATAATGTGAGGCGGTTACCGCCTGGCCATTGCTGAATTGACTAACCTCTAGCTTCAAATCCTGCGGTGACAACTCTCGAATGAACAGCGACCGACCAAATGCCTTAGTCGCAATCATGCGTTCGCCCAAGTGCGGAGACAAGGCGCGTGCTGCCGCCACCACCCTCTCCGCCGGGTCGGCTGGCATGAGCGCTCCAGGCGACGCCGGGGCGATCGGATCGATAGCTTCCTTGAGATCGAGCAGGCCATAGTCTGATCGGCCTGTTGCGTTTTTTAGGCCAATCAGTGCGGCAAAGCGCAGCAAACCAAGAGAGCTGCATCCCTTCATCCAATAAGCGGCATCGACCATCCTGACGCTCCGGTTCCGGTCTTTGTGATCGAGCGACAAAAGCAGGTTCGCGACGTTGGAGGCGCCGAGCATTTTGCCGAGGGTGGCGCGTTCATCCTCCTCTAAGGCCCAAAACTTGTTGCCGAGCGGAATGACAGGATCAAGGCTGTCCAACCGCTCCTTAGCGAGATGCTTCCATTTGCGGCCCAGCGCGCGGCGCTTCACGCTGCGTACCACGTCTGGTTCCGGGCCGACGTCTCCGCTGGTGGGATCGCCCGTCGCCTTGGCATAGCCGTCCATCATCGCTTCCATCATTCGCGCAGTCGTGACGCCGGGGAGATCGGAACCCCGAGCGGCTGTTGCCAACGAAAGCCCGAGCCGGATGAGGTCGTGCGCCGGATTGCCTATCACCGCCTGGTCGAGGTCGCGGATCTGCACCTCGATGCGGCCGTTGCCATCATCAATTGGACCTAAGTTGCCGAGGTGGCAATCGCCACAGATCCAGATCGCCGGTCCACGCGGCACCCGCTTCGCCGCTGGCGAGTCCGCCAGCCATTCGTAGAATTTTGCTGTGTTGCCTCGCACATAGGCGTGGGTCGAACGGGCCATTTTCAAAGCGCGTTTGGATTGAAGAAGCGCATGACGTTCATCGCGGGTCGGGCTGGCCATGAGATTCCTTGTGATGTTCCGAGCCAAGAGCGTTCGGGCGCGTCCTCCGTTCCGGCTCGGGAATTAGACTTTCCCCCAAGAATCAAGATTTATGGAGAAATGACGATCTAGAATGACGCAAAACACATGATAAGCGACACCACGGACCTGTGCCTCCGCCGAACCACAAGCGCCTCCGCCCATAACAATCGACAAACCCTGTCGCTTTGATAGAGTGTGTGGGAACATGCGTTCGGAGGTTTGTCGTACATGCTGGTCGGATATATGCGGGTGTCGTCGGTCGACGACCGCCAGACGGTCGATCTACAGCGCGACGCGCTGGTCGCAGCCGGTGTTGATCATCGGCATCTCCATACCGACAAGGCATCCGGCGCACGCGACGATCGGCCGGGGCTGAAAGCCTGTCTCGACTATCTGAGCGCAGGCGATACGCTGATCGTGTGGAAACTTGACCGGCTCGGACGCTCGCTGCCGCACCTGCTGACGATCGTCACCGACCTGAAGGCGCGCGGCATCGCCTTCCGATCGCTGACGGAAGCGATGGATACGACCACCCCGCATGGCGAATTGCTGTTTTCACTGTTCGGTGCATTGGCACAGTACGAGCGGGCGCTGACGCGCGAACGGGTGATGGCGGGGCTCGCTGCCGCGAAGCGCCGGGGCCGACAGGGCGGGCGTCCGCCGATGATCGACGCCGAAACGCTCGAACGGATCACCGCCGCGCTGGATGGCGGCGCCAGCAAGGCGTCCGTCTGTCGCACCTTCAAGGTGCCGCGCTCGACCCTCCTTGGGACGCTGGCCCGGATCGGCTGGACCCCGCCCGCCAAGGTCTGAGCCAATGCCACGTCGCGCCGTCCTATCGGAGGAACAACGCGCGGCATTGCTCGCGCTTCCCGACGACGAAACCATACTCGTCCAGCACTGGACTTTGAGCCACGACGACCTAGCCGTCATCGTGCGCCGGAGGCGGCCACATAACCGGCTGGGTTTCGCCATCCAGCTTTGCGCGCTGCGCTATCCCGGTCGTCTGCTCCGTCCCGGTGAACTGATCCCCGCCGCCCCGCTGGCGTTCGTCGCCGAGCAGCTGCAGGTCGCGCCCGAGGTATTGGCCGATTACGCGACACGCGGCCCGACCCGGTACGAACAGATCGATACGCTGCGCGATGCGTTCGGGTTTTCGCCGCTCAGCCGGCCGCTGCGAACGACATTGCAGGAATGGCTCCTGCCGATCGCGCTGACGACGACCAGCGGTGCCGGGCTGGCGCGGTTGCTGCTGGGCGAGTGCCGGCGACGGCGCATCATCATGCCGGGCATCAGTGCGGTCGAACGGATGGTCGCGCAGGGGTTGCTCGATGCCGAGCGCCATGTCGCCGACCATCTCACCCGAGGGCTGGATACCGGTCAATGCCGTCTGCTCGATGCCCTTCTCCTGCATCATGCCGGTACGACCATGAGCAGCCTCGGATGGGTGCGAAAGCCACCCGGCAAGCCGGGCCGTAAGACGTTCGCCATCATCGCCCAGCGGCTCGCGCTGCTCCGCGATATCGGGATCGATCCCGATATCGCTACGGGCATCCACCCTGAGCGCCTGCGACGCCTCTGTCAGCAAGGGGCGCGGCTGACCGCGCAACATGTCCGAACGCTGCAAGCGACGCGGCGTCGCGCGGTCCTGGTGGCGACGATACTCGAAACTATCGTCACGCTCACCGACGATGCGGTGCTGATGTTCGACCGCCTGTTGGGGCAGATGTTCCGGCGCGAGCAGAACAGCGCGGACACCGCGCTCAAGCGCGACCGGCGCACCATCAACGGCAAGATCCGGCTGCTCGCCCGGCTCGGCGATGCCCTGCTTGCCGCCAGGGTGTCGGGCGGCGACATCGCCGCTGCGGTCGAGGCCGCGATCGGATGGGACGATCTCGGCCGTGAGGTCGATGAAGCCCGCAAGCTGATCCGCCCCGATGCCGTCGATCCCGTCACGATCGCCGCGACCCACTACCCCGTTCTCCGACAGGTCGGCCCCTCATTCATCGCGTCGTTCACGTTCGGGGCGGTGCCGGCCTGCCATGCGCTCGCGCGAGCGGTTGCGATCATCCGCGACCTTCATCTCGGTCGTTTGCGAAAACTGCCGTCCGATGCGCCGGTCGGCTTCATCCGACAGGCCTGGCGTCGGACGATCGGCTCCGGCCTTCCTGATCGCCGGACCTATGAACTGTGCGTGCTGGTGGAGCTTCGCGACCGGCTGCGCGCCGGCGACATGTGGGTCGAGGGAAGCCGGCGCTATCGTGCCGTCGAACAACAACTCATTTCCGGTCCCGTCTTCGCTGCCATGCGCGCGGCCGGTCCCTTGCCGATCCAGGCACCGGATACGGCCGGTGTCTGGCTGGCCGAACGACGCGCCCGCCTTGCCCGTCGATTGGCCGAAGTCGAGCGAAAGGCGGAGACGGACGCGCTGGAAGACGTGCAGCTCAGCCTCGGCAGGCTGCGGATTTCGCCGTTGAAGGCGATCACGCCCGAAGAAGCCGATACCGCGCTCGCACCGCTTTATGCCCATCTGCCCGCGATCCGCATCACCGACCTTCTTGCTGAAGTCGATCGATGGACCGGATTCAGCCAGTGCTTCACGCATCTGCAAAGTGGCCGTGTCGCCGATGAACCGCGTGCGATCCTGACGGCGGTGCTCGCGGATGCGACCAATCTGGGCCACACGCGCATGGCGGAAGCCTGCAATGTCGTGACCCAGCGCCAGCTTGGTTGGCTCGCCTCATGGCATCTGCGCGAGGAAACCTACGGTCGCGCTCTCGCTCGTCTGGTCGACGCCCAGCATACCGCGCCACTCGCCGCCCTGTTCGGGTCCGGCACCTCGTCCAGTTCGGACGGTCAGAACTTCCCGCTCGATCGCCGCGCCCAGGCAACCGGCGCGGTCAATCCGCACAAGGGGGCAGAGCCTGCCGTCTCCTTCTACAGCCATGTCTCGGATCGCTACGCGCCGTTCCATTCCACCGTCATCTCGGCGTCCGCGAGCGAGGCCGCGCAGGTGTTGGACGGGCTGCTCCACCACGGTGCCGATCTGCATATTGAGGAGCACCACGTCGATGGCGGGGGCGTGTCGGATCATGTGTTCGCGCTATGCCATCTGCTCGGATTTCGATTCGCGCCGCGCATCCCGAACATCGCCGCGCGCCGTCTGCACCTGTTCGACGGCATTGAGCCCGGACCCGATATCGCGCCGCTGGTCGCGGGCGGGATAGACGAAGCCCTGATTGCCGCGCACTGGAACGACGTGCTGCGTCTGGGAACATCGATCCGCACCGGCGTCGTGAGCGCGTCGATCATGCTCGAACGGCTCGGCTCCTATCCCCGCGCCAACGGCCTGGCACTCGCATTGCGCGAGATCGGCCGCGTCGAGCGTACCCTGTTCACGCTCGACTGGATCGAGCAGCCCGAACAGCGGCGTCGCGCTACCCGCGAACTCAACAAGGGCGAGGCCGAAAATGCGCTGAAACGCGCCATCTTCTTCCACCGGATCGGCCGTATCCGCGACCATGCGCTGCAAGCGCAGAGCCATCGGGCGAGCGCGCTCAATCTCGTCGCAGGTGCCATCGTCCTGTGGAACACGACCTACCTGCAAGCCGCCCGGAAGCATCTCGCCAACCTCGGCCGGCCGGTCTCCCCGGACCTGCTGCAACACCTTTCGCCGCTCGGCTGGCAGCACATCAACCTCACCGGCGATTATCTCTGGACCGATCCCGACGCGCCATCGAAAGCCCTCAGGCCGCTCCGCCAGACCCGCGCCGTAGAAGGCCCGGCGAAACCTTAGCGTATATCTGGGTCCGTTCTATGTACCGACCCCAAAATGGACACCTGCGATGGAGTTTTGGGAGAGGGTGCGTGTCGCGGAAATGCTAAGTTCCGCGACAACTGCTCCAGCGCCTTGTTTTCCTCGTGAGCTTCTGTCGCAAAAGTTTGTTGCACAACACTTCTTTTGTGATACAGTTTTGCGACATGCTGATTGGCTACGCCCGGGTGTCCACCGATGACCAAGATCTGCGGCTGCAACGCGCCGCATTGAAAGAGGCCGGATGCAAGCGGACGTTCGAGGAGAAGATCTCGGGCGCGAAGCGAGACAGGCCCGAACTAGCCAAGATGATCGACCAGCTGCGCGACGACGACACGGTAATAGTGACGCGGCTCGATCGGCTAGCACGCTCTACCCGCGATCTGCTCGACATTGCCGAAAAGCTGAAGGAGGCTGGCGCCGGCTTGCGCTCGCTGGCTGAGCCTTGGGCGGATACGACCTCGCCTGCTGGCCGCATGGTACTGACCGTGTTTGCCGGCATCGCCGAGTTCGAGCGCGACTTGATTCACCTGCGAACCAGCAGCGGACGAGTGGCGGCAAAGGCGAGGGGGGTCCGGTTCGGCCGCCCGCCTAAACTCACCTCCGATCAGATCGCGCTAGGCGAGCGGTTGGTGAGCGAAGGCACATCGGTGCGCGAAGCCGCCAAGCTGCTGAAGTGTCACCATGCTACGCTGTACCGGGCGCTGACCGCCGCGACGTTGACAGTGTGATGCAGGACGCTCTGCGAACCCATGCGCGGAAAGGGGAGGCCTGATGCCGATCCGCCCCGAGCATGTGTTCCTATACCCAATCGACTGGCCGCAACTTTCACACCATGTGCGCTTCGTGAGGGCAAAAGGCTGTTGCGAGCATTGCGGGCGTCCTCATGGAAAGAGGGTATTTCATCTGCGGGATGGGCGATGGTGGGACCGGAACCGGCATTGCTGGCGCAACGGTCAGGGCCGGCGTGTGCGACGCCCAACCGAGGACATCCTGACGCACGGCGCTTGGACGCCTGTGGTGCTAGCCTGTGCTCACCTCAATCATAATCCCAGCGACAGCGTGCTCCACCAGTTAGCGGCCCTCTGCCAACGCTGCCACATGCTTCACGACGGCCCGGAGCATCGACGCCGGCGCTGGATGAACGCACACTATCGGCGCGCGCTGGGCGACCTGTTCTACGGTCCTTATCCGGTTCTCGGGGCCGACTGGATCACGCCCACTCCGATCAGCATGCTTGATGGTGGGTCGCCGCCCGACACCTGGTTTTGGTGAAGAATGACCATCGTAGCTGCCCCAAAGAGCTTCGAAAAGGGGCAGCTCTTATTGCTTTGTTGCGCCGTCACCCATATTTCCGGGTCGAACCCGCCAGGCCCTGCCCGTAAGGGTATGCACTTTGCGGGTCTTTTTTTGTCCTGCTGATTAGATTGGGTGTTACGCCTCCTCACTAAACCCGCAACGGCAATCGCGCAGCAGATCGAACATTCCTAAGCCGAAACATGGCGATCGGAGAATCCTCGAAAAAGGCAACGTTATGGCGAACGGTAGGTGTGTATTAGTGAGCGGCGCGGAAAGCGGGATTGGCGCGGCTTGCGCGATCGCGTTCGGAGCGCTCGGCGACAAGGTGGTGGTGCTGTTCCACGATGCCCATAACGATGGAGGCGATACCGTCGCAAAGGTGAAAGCGGCGGGCGGCGACGCGATCGCGGTCCAATGCAACGTCGGCGACGAGGCATCGGTCGAGGCGGCATTCGCGGCCGCCGAGCAGGCATTCGGGCTCGTTACCGTTCTGGTCAACTCTGCCGGCATCAACATGGCAGGCGTTCCAGTGCGGCAAATGACGATGCCGCAGTGGCAGCGCATGCTCGATACCGATCTGACCGGCGCGTTCCTGACATCGCGCCGTTTCGTGCGTGACCGGCCTGCAAATAGCCCCGGTGCGATCATTCACATATCGTCCATCCATGCCTATGCGGTCCGGGCTGGCGGAGCCGATTATTGCGCCGCCAAGGGCGGCTTGACCAATTTGATCGAGACGCTTGCGATTGAGGAGGCGCCGAATGGCATCCGCGTGAACGCCATCGAACCGGGCATGATCCTGACCCCGATGAACGAGCGCGCCAGCGCCGATCCGGTCTATCGCAAGACGCTGGAACAGAACATCCCGATGAACCGGGCGGGCAGACCCGAGGAGGTGGGCGATCTCGCCGTGTTTCTTGCCTCCGATAAGGCCACCTACATCACCGGCGCTAGGATCGTGATCGATGGCGGCCTATCGCTGATGCAGGCGATTGGCGCATGATCGGGGACAAGCCCGCGACGCCTACGTCGCCCGCCGCCGCCACCAACCAGACCGAGATCGCGCCCGGCGTACCGGTCATCCGGTCGCGGCTGCGCGCTGACAGCGTCACCGGCGACCGCAAGGTGCTGGTCTATCCGTCCTCCGGCTCGGTCGATTTCAACGTTCAAGAACTGCAGGACATTCAGCTAATGGGTCCTCCGCTGCTGATGGCGCGCGATTTAATGAGCCCATATGTCTGGCTGGAGCCGGACGGCCGATTCGGCATCATGGTGCGCGCGGTGACGCGGCCCGGCGAGCCGATGACCGACACCGGCATCATCTGGGCCGGCTGGAGCAATGACGGCGTAAACTTTGCGATGCTCGACCAGGCCTCTATTTTGCCCGGCGGTACGGGCGAGAAGGATTCGGGCGGTGTGGAAGACCCCACCGTGGTAAAGATGGAGGACGGGAGCTACGTCGTCTATTACACCGGTGTCGAGGCCGACATGGCGCATGGCGAGATGTTCTATGCTGCCGGGCCGGGCATCGACAGATTGGTGAAAGCGGGCGTGGCGCTTGCCTCCACAAAGTCGCTGGGCAACACCAAGGAGGCCACGGTCGATCGCGAGAAGGATGGGCGATGGAGCCTGTTCTACGAATATGCGGCCGACGAGGCGAGCCGCGTAGGTTTGGCAATCGGCCCCAAGGTGGATGGGCCGTGGGACGAGCAGCCAACGCCGTTCATGCCGCGGGAGGACGGGTGGGACAACTGGCACCTGTCGACAGGTCCGATGTTGCTCGACGATCCTGAGATGCCGGTGATGTTTTACAACGGCGCGACGCACGATGCACGCTGGCGGATCGGCTGGGTGGCGTTCGACCGCAAACTCACCCGCGTAGTCGACCGCTGCATCGAGCCACTGATCACCCCACCGCCGGTCCCCGACCGGACGGCGAGCGACATCGCTTTCGCCGCCTCCGTCACCAGTTGCAACGGCGAGATCTGGCTATACTATTCTCTTGAGGACAGGCGTCTGTCGCGAGCACGCCTGAAGCGAAGCTGAAGGCCGAGATGCCAAGCCGCTTCGGCCTACGAGGTGAACCCGCCCCGGGTCTGCCGAAGCTGCACCAGGGTCCGCGCCGGTGGATCACCTCGGCAAATGCCCGCTAGCGGCAACGGTAGCCGTTATCGCGGTTCTGCTGGCGGTCGTGATTCTGATCGAGTGTTTTACCAAGCAACGCACCGCCACCTGCGCCAAGCAGCGTTCCAAGCGTCCCGCCCCCAAGCACGTTGCCAATTAGACCTCCGCCTACGCCCCCGAGGACAAGCCCAGTGGTCCCGTTGCTGCGCTTGCAATAATAGCGCCCGTCGCTGCCGCGATACACACGGTCGTTTGTGGACAAGCGACGCTCGCGGTAGCGACCGTCCTGATAGCTATTCGACGGGTCCCAATTACCGTCGCGCTCGCCATGCCAGCGACCGTCTCCATTCCCTTGATCGCGATTGCCTTGGTCATAGCGACCTTGATCGCGTCGGTCGTAACCGCGTTGATCGCGACCTTGTTGCTGATCTTGCTCCGCTCGTTGGTCATCACGACCATAACTTTGCGCCCCTGCGCCTACGGAGAGACCGGAAATGGCCATCAGGCCTGCGGTTATAATCGACATTCTGTTCATCGGTCTCTCCTTGGCACGCGATGCGAGCAACTTGGAAAATGCTCGTCGGCAACAGGCAGTTCCGAAACATACAGTTCGGCTGTCGCGAGGATAATGGCGCGTGGCTCGCCCGACAGATCGAGCGAGCCACATTCGTTCAGATACGGGGGGTTTCGTTGCCGTAGAGGCTGCGTTCGCGCTGAACCTGTTCGGAGGTGTAAGCCGGCGCGTTTTCGTCGAAGCTGCTCCATCCGCTATTGCGGTAAGCTTGCCCTCGCGTCGTTGCATCGACCGACTTGTTCCGTTGAAGCACAGTTTCTGCCTCGCTGACGAGATCGTCAGGTACCTTCGCACTGACGAGCGAACCGCCGCGGCGAACACCTTCCGAATAGACGTGCGCGTCCTCATCCGTGTGGCCAGCGTTCTTGAGCGCGCCTACGATGCTCCCTGTGGCGGCACCGCCTGCGGCCCCAATACCGGCACCTGCGGCAGTCGCGGCCAGCCAGCCCGCTGCGACGATTGGCCCGAGGCCGGGAATGGCAAGCAAACCCAGACCTGCGAGCAGTCCACCCGCGCCGCCCAATAACGCACCGGTGCTGGTGCCGCGACCAACGTCGCCGTGATCGTTCACGTTGTCATGATCCCCGTCGAAATGCTCGCCGTGGGTCTTGTCAGCATTGTTCGCAACGATGCTGAGATCATTGTGGGAGATGCCGAGGCTTTCCAGCTCGCGCACCGCGTTGGTGGCATCTGCATAATTGTCAAACAGGCGGGTAATGGTCTTGGACATGGGAGTTCTCCGATGAAAGGGATCAGTGAGCGGTGATGTTGCCCTTATAGTCGAGCATGACCGACAATTGCTTTCCGCCCTTCATGGCCGTCCCCTGCCACAGGCCGTTGGCCTTGGTGAGCTTGGACAGGCTGGAATAGCCGGCCTTGGCAAACCGACCGCGTGCCTGGTTCTCGGTGAAGGAGTTGGCGCCTTTTGCAGGTGCTGCAATTGTTTTGGGCGAACCGTCCTTCACCACCGGATTATGCGATCCGTTCTGGGCTGACTGTGCGTTCACGCCCGTTGCGAGCAGACCCGCGGCAGCGACCGTGATAATGAAACGTTGCATGGACACTCTCCTGTTATCGAGATGCTGAAACGATCGAACTGGAAAGTTGGGTGCAAGCCGTTTTTCCAGCGCTTGGCCTGTCAAGAAGCGTCGCGACGGGACCGATCCATTCGCAGCGATACTGACTGCGAAAGCTCGACAATACAGAATTACAGAAGTGCCCGGTCGGCGCTGATTATGGGGCCCTGAAACTTGGTTTTGTTTCAGACATAATGATGTAGCGCGGATAGTCCCGCCATCACCCGTTCGCAGGTCAGCGCACGCTCATATTGTGCCAATGCGCCGAACAGCGAGAACAGCAACTCGCCGTGCGGGGTGGTCGTATCCATCTGCTCGGTCAGCGACCGGAACGCGGTGCCGCGCGCCTTCAGGTCGGTGAAGATCGTCAGCAGGTGGGGCAGCGAGCGTCCGAGCCGATCGAGCTTCCACACGACCAGCGCATCGCCGGCGTTCAGATAGTCGACAGGCTTTCAGCCCCGGCCGATCGTCGCGCGCGCCGGAAGCCTTGTCGGTATGGAGATTCCGATGATCGACGCCGACTGCGACTAGCGCTGGAGATCAACCGTTTGACAATTGTCAGCCGACGATACTCGCATATATCCGACAGGCGTGTACCACAAACCCCCGAAAGCGAGTTCCGAACGCTCTATCAAAGCGACAGGATTTATCGATCGTTATGGGCCGAGGCGCGTGTGGTTCGGCGAAGGCACAGGTCCGTGGTGTCGGCTATCATGTGTTTGCCGACAGGTAGGTGCAACAGCTGACGACCAATATGTGACGCTACCCGTGAGACTGCGAAGGTCCGCTCGTACCAGAATCCGCCGTTGTCCATTCGAAGAGCGATCGGAAAAATGGCATCCTGAGCCTCAGCCGATCGAGACCGGGTGTCAGATTCCGAATAGCCGCCGTTTCAGGTTACGCGATGTGGCAATCCCCATATTGTCTTGGTCCGCTACCCTGTTTCAATTGCAAGTTCTGGGGAGGAGGCCTCATCCACGAATCGTCTGAGTAGTTTCCGAGGCTGCAACTGCGAGAGCGGCCGTGGTCAGGTCGGTGCGAGTTTACGCCAACTTCGGCAACCCGACGGAAACATTCATGCAATCACCGACATCGATCCGCCGCCTTGTCATTGGCGTGTCCGGCGCTAGCGGCATCCAATATGCGGTCACGGCGCTGAAATTACTCCGCAATCTTAACGTCGAGACCCATCTCGTCGTGTCCAAAGCCGGTCATCTGACCCGAGCTCATGAGACTGACGTCAGCCGCGAGGAACTCGAGGCGCTGGCTAGTGTCAACTACGGGATCGCTGATGTCGGCGCGGCGCTCTCAAGCGGGTCTTTCGCAACGATGGGTATGATCATCCTGCCTTGCTCCATGCGCACGCTGGCGGCGATCGCCACTGGGATGAGCGACAGCCTGCTGACCCGCGCCGCCGACGTGACGCTCAAGGAGCGCCGCCGGCTAGTGCTGATGACGCGCGAGACGCCGCTGCACTTGATCCACCTGCGGAACATGCAGACTGTGACCGAGGCGGGTGCGGTGATCTTCCCGCCGGTACCGGCTTTCTACACCCGCCCGACCAGCATCGACGACATCGTCACCCACAGCGTGGTGCGCGCGCTCGACCTGTTCGGGCTCGATGCGAAGCCGATCCCGCGCTGGGGCGAAACCATCAAGATAGGCCAGCGCGAAGGAGCCATGGCATGATTCTCGGTCCCATCGTCGACAGCGCGGCCGTCATCCTCGGCGGCGTCGGCGGCGCCTTCTTCGCCAAGCGCATCCCCGAGCGGCTGCGCACCGCATTGCCGATGACCTTCGGCCTAGCCTCAATGGGTCTGGGCATCGAGTTCATCTTTCAGGTCAAGCAAATTCCGGCGATGGTGCTGGCTATCATCCTGGGGTCGCTGATCGGCGAGCTGGTCTATCTCGAAAAGGGGATCACCGCAGTTGGCAACGGCGCGCGCACGCTAATCGAGCGGCTCATTCCGCACCATGAATCGCACACCGCACTGTCGAGCGAGGACTTCTCTAAGCAGTTCGTCGCCATCCTCATCCTGTTCAGCGCGAGCGGCACCGGCATCTTCGGCGCGCTCACCAACGGCATGACCGGCGATCCGACGATTCTGCTCGCCAAGTCGATCCTCGATCTGTTCACCGCGGCAATCTTCGCCACCGCGCTCGGCTATACTGTCGCGCTGATCTTCATCCCGCAGTTCGCAATCCAGATGGGGCTCGCGCTGTGCGCGGTCTTCCTACTGCCACTGACTACGCCGGTGATGATGGCCGACTTCTCGGCCTGTGGCGGGCTCATCATGCTCGCGACGGGCTTCCGCATCTGCGGAATCAAGACCTTCCCGATTGCTAACTTCCTTCCCGCTTTGGTGCTGGTGATGCCAATTTCCTACCTCTGGACGACCTACGCGCCCGGATGATTACCTGTTCAAAACCCTCATTTCGGAGCGACCTAATGATAATGATCCACACACCTGCATCGGTAACGACTGCGCTGCCGCAAGCGATCGTCGACTATCTCGACGGTTCCAAGTTGAACGAGCGCGTCGGCGAAGCGATCAGCGTTACCACGATCGACGCCGACGGCTGCCCGCACGGGTCGCTGCTCAGCGTCGGTGAGATCCTAGCGATCGACGCGCAGCATCTCAAGATCGCGGTTTGGGCCGAATCTACCACCGCGAGGAACCTTGCGCGCGATGGCCGGATAAGCCTGACCCTCGCGCTCGACGGTGGGCTGTGGGAAGTTCTGCTCGATGCAAAGCCTGCCAGCGGTGAAGCGCTCGCGATGTTCACCGCGACGGTGCGCAAGGTGCGCACGCACAAGGTCGAGTACGCTGATGTGCTCACTAGCGTGACCTACCGGCTCCACGACCAAGCGGGCGTGATGGCGCGCTGGGAACGCCAGATCGCAGATCTCCGCGACGCGTAACTTCGGATCCACTTTCCAAGGATTTACCCATGCCGAACAAATTTGAGGGCATCGCGCCCATCGATGACCTGCGCTCCGCGCTCGACCGCCTCCGCAAATTTCCCGGCCAGCTAATCGAAACCGATCATCCGGTCGATCCCGACGGCGAATTAGCAGGCGTCTACAAGCGCGTTGGCGCAGGAGGCACCGTTGTTCGTCCGACCCAAGTCGGTCCGGCGATGATTTTCAACAATGTGAAGGGATATCCCGGTGCCAAGGTGCTGGTCGGCATGGTGGCCAGCCGCGATCGCGTCGGGGTGCTGTTCGAGACCGACTCGAAGGGCCTGACCAAACGCATGTATGACGCATTCAAGAATGCGATCCCGCCCGTCAACGTGGGGCCAGAAAAGGCCAAGTGCCAGGAAGTCGTCTATCGTGCGACCGATCCCGATTTTGACATTCGCAAAATCCTGCCCGCGCCGACCAACACCGATCGCGATGCCGGCCCATATTTCTGCATGGGGCTGGTGCTTGGCAGCGATCCCGAGCTCGGCACCGACGTGACGATCCACCGGCTTTGCGTGCAGGGCAAGGACGAGCTCTCGATCTTCTTCGCGCCCAACCGGCATATCGACGATTTCTACAAGCGCGCGGGCAAGCGCGGCGAGCCGCTGGCGATTACGATCAATATGGGGCTCGACCCCGCGATACATATCGGCGCCGAATATGAAGAGCCGACCGCACCGCTCGGTTATGACGAGCTCGGGGTCGCGGGCGGCATCCGCGGTCAGGCGGTCAAGTTAGTCGATGCGCTGACGGTTAAGGCCAAGGCGATTGCCTATGCCGAGATCGTGATCGAGGGCGAGATCATGCAGGATCGTCGCGTCGCCGAGGATCAGAACACGCACACCGGCTACGCAATGCCCGAATTCCCCGGCTACAACGGCCTTGCCAACCCGTCGTTACCGGTGATCAAGATCACGGCGATCACGACCCGCAAAAACCCGATTTTGCAGACTCTGGTTGGTCCGGGCGAGGAGCATGTCATTCTCGCCGGCCTGCCGACCGAGGGCAGCATCTTCAACGTGCTCGAGGCATCGATGCCGGGCTTCGTGTCGGAAGTGTTCGCGCATCCGGCCGGCGGTGGCAAATTCCTCGCCATCCTAAAGGTCAACAAGCAGAGCGCGTTCGACGACGGTAAAGCGCGTCAAGCGGCGCTGGCCGCCTTCGCGGTCTATGCCGAGCTGAAGAACGTCATCCTCGTCGATGCCGATGTCGAGATCTTCGACAGCAACGACATCCTCTGGGCGATGACCACGCGGATGCAGGGCGACATGGATATCATCAATATCCCCGGCGTCAGCTGCCACGTGCTCGATCCCTCACAGTCGCCCGACTATAATCCGGCGCTGCCGGCCAAAGGCACGACTTGCAAGACGATCTACGACGCGACCGCGCCGTTTCACCTGAAGGAAAAGTTCGTCCGCGCCGCGTTCCGCGACGTCGACCCGCATCCCTTCGCGCCCGACCTGTTTCCCGAGCAGTGACCCGGCAAACGGCCTGTCGGCGCGTCGCGGCGTATGCTGCGGCGCTGCTTCCTTTGCTCTGCGCGACCAGCGCCGTTGCCCAAAGCGATGTGCAGGTCGAGACCGAAGCGTTGGTCTCAAAGGATCTGCCGGGGGGACCACTCCCCGGCGGACATCCGGGGCCACCCGGCGCGCCGCAGACGTTTCGTTGGACCGAAGATTGGTCCGCAGAACCGGCGCCGGATGCGTCGCTGGTCGACAAGATCCGGCACATTCCGCTGGGGCCGAGCGACACCTATCTATCGATCGGCGGCGAGGTGCGGACTTATTATACTGACTGGCGACATTCCACGCTTGGGGTTTTGCCGAACGATAATAACGATCCGCTGCAACTCCGGCTGCGACTGCTCGCCGACCTGCATCTGGGCACGCATGTCCGTGCATTCGTCGAACTCGGCGACAATCGCGAATTCGGTGGCAACCTCGTAACGCCGCCGAATCGCGATAAGCTTGATGTCCAGCAGGCATTTGTCGATCTTACGCTGCCACTGGGCGACGCCGGTCAGGTAACACTGCGCCCCGGTCGGTTCGAGATGCCGCTTGGCAATGGCAAGTTGGTCGGTCTGCGCGAGGGTCTCGACACGCGCTTCACCTATCAGGGAGTGCGCGCCACTTACATCCTACCTGGGACAGTGACAGTCGATATGTTCGCAGTACGCCCGGTCAATCTCAAGCCCGGTAGCCTCGATGACGGGCCGAGCCATGCCAGCTCGTTTGGCGGCGTTTATGTCAGCATCCCCCGGGGGGTGCTGGGGCTGGGCACCGATGTTTATTGGTACAAGGTCAATCGCAACACCGCGGTTCTCGCGCAGGGTACCGGAGAGGACCATCGCAACAATTGGGGGGTACGGCTCTGGCGCCAAACAGCGCATTGGGACCTTGATCTGGAGGGGAACTATCAAAGCGGTACTTTTGCTGAGACCGATATCTCCGCCTGGGCGGTGCTGTTCGAAGGCGGGTTCACGTTCGCGGAAATGTCGCTCCAACCGCGACTGGGTTTGCGTGCAAATATCTTCAGCGGAGATCGCGACCAGAAGGACGGCAAGGCGGGCACGTTCGTGGCAGCCTTTCCTAGGTTGCCGGTCATCAGCGAAGCAGCCTTCTTTAATTTGTCCAATTTGATGGACCTGTATCCGTCGGTGACCTTCAATCCGCGCAAGGGTGTGACCGTGATGGTCGGTCCCGATTTTTTGTGGCGGAATAGCCGCGGCGACGGGATTTATCTTGGCTCGACGAACGCCTCGTTCGCAGCATACAAATCGAGCCGGTTCACCGGGACCGACCTAAATCTCGAAGCGGCGTGGCAAGCTACCAAGAGACTGGAGCTTCGATTGTTCGAAACGTATTTCGCTGCGAGTTCCTCGTTCGCGCGCGATAGGGGGAAAAATGGAAACTATGTCGGTCTTCAGTCAGATTATCGGTTTTGATCATACGGCATTGGCGGTTAGGCTCGCAGCAGAGATTTGCAGTTTTCGTGCAGTTGCTAGTCAAGCGTATCTGATGATGCCCTTTTCTGATGACGTGAAAATCTTCGTTTAGCCGCGCCTCGAAACGCCAATGCTACGCTTGAACCGAACATATTGCTGAGTTCAGAAGCAGGCTCTCTGCGTCCGGTGCCGTGTCAATTTCCGCAAAAAAAGACGCTCAGTCCGATATCGGGAATGACGGCGTCGTCCCACAAAGAGGCATTGAGCGGGCGCAACAAGACGGAAATCCCGTTTCTCGTCAGTAATGTGCGAGGAATGCGTGTTTTGCGCCGCCTGAGCTGGCCTGTCGGCGCTTAGCGTATATTTGAGTCCGTTCTATGTACCGACCCCATTTTGGGAAAGCACAATCGGGAACAGGTTTTGGGAAACGACCCTGCCGGCGAGGCGATGTAGCCTCTTCCTCCCCTCTGCGATCCCGGTCGAGGTTCCCTTTCGAGAAAGGCTGGTTGAGGGTAAAGCTGTCGTTGATGCGTATCGCTGTCGTTCAATGCTCCAACATCCTCGATGACGCGCGCCTTGCCGGTGACGCGATCGTGGAGCGACTTCGCTAGGCGGAGGAGGGAGGTATCGACCTCACCGTCTTCCCAGAATCATTCCTGCTGGGTCACTCATACGAACCTGAGACGATTCGCTCGCGCGCTAACGTAGCCGCCTCTGCGATCGCTGCCTTGTGCGAGCGGGTGGCGGCATTCCGCTCGACACTGGTGGTTGGAGCTTTCGACCTTGCTGACGGGCAGGTCTTCAACAGCGCGATCATCATCGAAGCGGGTCGGGTTGTGGGGCGATATTCCAAGGCGCACCCGAACGAGCCGGGAGTGACCGCCGGCAGCGACTTCCCGACGTTCCTGCGGTCCGGCGTCCGGTATGGCGTGAACATCTGCAACGATGCCAACCATCCCGGCACCGCGCAGCGCATTGAACCGTCCCGGGTTTCCTAGAGGCTATTTGGTTTGAGTCATGCAACCATATCCAGGTTCTCAAGGGCTGCATA
>NZ_JASJVC010000062.1:0-20566 GCF_035019905.1 Sphingomonas sp. 10B4
TCTCGCAGGAGGCAGTCCATTCCAGACCATCCTCGGTGCCGTCTCTGCCTCCGCGTGCTGGTGGAAATTGAAGCGAGGAGATTCATCTTTACTGCAGCCCATGTCGCAGACGAGGCGAAGGCATCGAAGCTTTACATCGGACTGAACAGACTGGAGGAACTGCCGTTTGACTTTGAGCTGACGGTTGCGCCTGATGGAGATCGGGATCAAGACGTTATCGACTTCGCCTTCATGCCGTTCGCGACCGATCTGGTTGACAAGCTTGGTGACGCAACTTTTATCCCAGAGGCGATGATTGGAGTCGTTGAGCCGGTAGAGGGGCAGAGTTATACTTGCCTCGGCTATCCGAACACCAAGAACCGCGACCCGGTCTGGAATGCCACCGCTGTAGAGGGCAAGCTTATTAGCTATACGAGCCGGGGCCGTCCGATGTCCCAGCTCCCCGCTCGGGCCATCGCCGGGGTACACGTCCTCGTCGATCGCAATCCGAAATATGTGCGTAACCCGGATGGGCTCCGTCTCAAGGCCGGGAAAGCTAATGGCTTTAGCGGTGGCGCGATTGTCGATGTTGGGGCGCTTGGAACGGTGGCGAATGTGCTGACGCCCGCGCCACCGCGACTCGCAGCCATCTTCACCGAAGCGCATCGCAATGAGAAGGTTATTATGGGCACGCGCCTCGACTATGTCGTTAAACAGCTGCGTGCTGCAAAACGTTTGTAAATGACCAGAGATTGTTCCTTGTGGCTAGCTTGCAAGGATGACAGCTCTTTTGCCGAGTTGCTCAGGACCCGGCCAGTAGCGACCAGCCAAGCCATTCCGAAACCGAACATGAACGAGCGACCGCTTGTGGGGAGCAGTAAGTGCGCTGGGAGTGACGAAGTCTGGGTCTTGTCGTAGCAGCTGATGGCTGAATGAACGGTAGCCAATCGCGAGTGCTCACCGATATCTGACTGTCGGCGACGTCCGACATGCCGGTCGAATGACGCCTGCGGGCAAGCCCGCATCGCGCTCTATTCCGCAAGCCCGTCTGCGCGGGCGAGCTCCACCGAGCCGCCTGCGGCGTCTCGGCCGTTCGGTGACGATCGCTGGCGTAAGGGGCAGGGTGGCCCGGTGGGCCAAGCAAATGAGCGGGAGGGTCTAAGGTCGCACTCTTTCCCGCTGCGCTCCTTGAGGGTGCGGCGTTTTTGAGCTGACCCGCTGGCGCTCTTGCCTCTCTCCTTGCCGGACGCCCGCGGTCGGTCTGCGCTGCATCCCTTTGCCGGGGCTGCGCTCTCGCGCAACGACCGGCAGGGACTTGCTTGCCGCCGCAGGCCGTCCGTCGACGTCGCGCCGTGCAAGGGTGCCGTTGTTGGTGCCGCTTGGCGGCTGGGACGCCTGCCGGCTTCGTTGTTTGTGCGTGAGGGAGCCTGACGGCTCCGTTTTCCTGTTTGTGTGGGAACACCAAAGGCTTCGCCCTCTCGTTCCCAAAGCAGAATAGCCGCCCCCGAGTGGCGGTCGCTGCGCGCCCGCTGGCCCGCGCCAGGGCGTCGATTCAGCTTTCCCTCCCCCTCCGATCCTCGCCGGAAGGCAGGCCGCATGTCGCAGCCAGTGCGGCTTTCTGCCGAAGGAAGGAAGGTTTCAGATGACCGATTTGCTGTTGGGGTATCGCGCTTGTGGCGCAGAATCCCGTGACGATTACTTGCGCGACATCGCCAACGAGAACGGCTTGCCGCTGGAGTGTGTTCGCAAGATCGCCGACCGGCTTGGCGAGCGCGAGGACTTCGGGGCGCTTGTCCTGATTTGCGAAGAGCGTCACGCGCGTCGCGCGCATCTTGGACAGGGGCGGGTGCAGTGAGCACCGCCGCCCCAAAAGCCAGCGCCACCGCGCAGAAGCAGACCGCGCGCATTGCCCGTTTGAACGATCAGGCACGGCAAGCGATGGGGGTTGCTTGCACCGCCGCTGCCACAGTCGGTTTTCGGTCGCTGCCCGATGCCGATCAATCAACCGTCCGCGAGTTGATCGAGACGTTCGACGCCTTCGACGAGGACAACGACCCGCACGGCGAGCGGGATTTCGGGACGATCTACCAGCTTGTCTGCGGTCGCTGGACGACCGAGCGTCCGCAGTCGCGCGATGACGAGCGCGAACGGGTGTTCTGGAAACTCGATTACTACGACCGCGACTTGGCGGGCGGTAGCGAGAACGCCGCAGACCCCGCGATCACGCGGCGCGTCCTGACCATCATGCTGTCCGATGAATATTGAGCGGAGGCGAGGCCATGAAGCGCAAAGACCTTCCCACCGTCGCAGCCTCAGACCCCGACCAGATCATGATGGCGGGCGTCGCGCCCGTCAGCATGGGCGAACGGCTTGGCTGGCTTGCCGCGCAACCGATGCAGCCCCGCCGTGAACAGCGACCGCTCGACATCGGGTTCTGGGACCCGATGCGAAACCAGATCGAAATGTTCTGACCACCGACCAATCAACCAGCCATTCATCCAAGGATTTCGCCATGACACTCCAGACCGTCAAACTTTCGCAGCTTCGCCTATCGCCGTTGAACGTGCGGCGCGTGAAGCCCAAGGCCATCGACCAGCTTGCCGCCGACATGCTGGCGCACGGCCAGTTGCAGAACCTTGTCGTTTACGCCGAAGGCAATCGCTTCGAGGTCGCTGCCGGAGGCCGACGCTACCGCGCCTTCAAGCAGCTTGAGCGCGCCAAGGCGATACCGGCTAGCCATCCGGTCAGCGTGGACGTGCGCGACAAGGCCGAGGCGGTCGAACTGTCGTTGGCCGAGAACGTCCAGCGCGAGGCTATGCACGTTGCCGATGCGGTGATCGCTTACGGCGATCTTCGCAGCCAAGGGAAGTCGCCAGAAGACATTGCAACGCGGTTCGGTGTGGCGCTTTCCTACGTCAAAAAGGTGTTACGACTGTCGGCCTTGCACCCCGATGCGCTTGCCTGTCTGGCGCGCGATCAGATCGGCATGGAGGCGGCACAGGCTTTGACCCTGGCCGAAGACCATGACCGCCAGCTGGAGGCGTTGAAGCGGTTCGGCAACAGCGGTCATCAAATCCGGCGGATGCTGACCGAAGAGAAGATCGGCACGACCAGCGCGCTGTTCCTGTTTGTCGGGCATAAAGCCTATATCGCGGCGGGCGGCACGATCACCGCCGATCTTTTTGCGGAAGGAGGCGACGGTTACGCCGACGACCCCGCTTTGGTCGAGACGCTGGCAACCGCCAAGATGGCCGAGATAGAAGCGGGCTACCGTGCGGAAGGCTGGTGCGATGTTCGGGCATCGCTGCAACGCCCCGACGACTATTACACCCTTGTCACTGTCCACGCCGAGGGGATGCGCGAGCCGACCGAGGAAGAACAGATCGAGCGCACCCGTATTCAGGACGCAGCCGACGCGAGGGCAACCGAACTTGGCAACGGCAACCGGTGGGGCGACAGGGTGTTCAGTGGATTGGAGCGTGACGCCCGCATCCTCGAAAACCGCCTGTGCGTGTTCACCGACGCGCAGAAGGCCGAAAGTGCAATGGTGCTGTTCGTCGGCAATGGCGGCGAGATCGAGGCCAAGGCTATCCGCACCAAGCGGATTGCCAAGGGCAGCACCGGCGACGAACCCGCAATCAAGCCCGATTATTCAGGAGCGATGATCGAGACGCTATCGAAGATCAAGACGCTGGCGGTGCAGGAAGCGGTTGCGACCAATCCCGCGCTTGCGCTCGACATCTTGCTCGATTGCCTTGTCGGGCAGGGCATCCATAGCGAACCGTCCTATTATTCGCCGCTGTCGCTTCGGCTCGAAGGGTTCAACGCTGGCGTTCCCGACGACATGATGACGCTGGCCGAGATCGCATCGGTCGATGAGATCGGCGGCAGCGACTTTGCTGCCTTGCCCGAGGTCAATCGGTTCGCTGCGATTCAGGCGATGGACGCCGAGGCCAAGGGTCGTTTGCTGGCGTTGCTTGTCGCGCGCCAGATCAACGGCGGGCAGTCGTCGGGGATGCGACGGGATCGTCGCCACCAAAGGTTCGACCAGATCGCCTTTGCCTCTGGCGTCGATATGGTCGCCAAGTGGCAGGCACCGGTCGCCTTTTACGACCGGCTCAAAAAGCCTGTTATCGCCAAGATCATGACCGAGGTGCTCGGCAAGCCCGCCGCCGATAATTGCGCCAAGATGAAGAAGGGCGAACTTGCTGTTGACGCCGCCGAGCGGATGGCGGGGAAGGGGTGGCTGCCACCCGCGCTTGCGATCACGGAGCCGCCCGCCGAGGTCGAGCAGGAACGCGCCGACTGCGATGACGATGAGGAAGGCGACGACGGCGACGACGCCCCGTTCGACGAGCAAGAAGCGGCTTGATGGTCAGGAGGGCGGGCCGAAAGGCCCGCCCTCGTTTCCCTGATAAGGCACACGCGGCCCGCTCCTGTCGGACGGGCGCGGGCCGATCGTTCCGACCGGCCCGCAATCAGCACGGCAGCTTATAACTGCCGTGCTGATTGCCGCGCGAAAGATAGCCAGGCCAGCCGGTTCGCGTTTAGAAGGGGGCATGATCGGCGCTCCTCAATCGCCCTGTGTTGCGGTCTGCGCGCTCGATGCGCGGGTAGGGCTTTGCACTGGTTGCGGTCGCACTCTCGCCGAGATCGGCGAGTGGGGCGGGGCGACTGCCGAACGGCAGCGCGCGATTCTTGCTTTGTTGCCGGAGCGGATGGCGCAGCTTGCCGCCGGCTTGCCGGCAAGGCTGTGAAGGTGACGCCATCCCCGATCATCAAGTTTATTATAGGATTGCTCGACCTACGTCCGGACACCCCTAAAGGTGAGCGATTAGGCGGCCGACGTTCGCCGTGCTAAGCAATACGCATCACCCGATCGATATCGCAGGCATCTCGTGACCGAGGGACGATTGTGCTCTCGCCTGCGACTTGGGGGAGTCAGGTTATGTCGCAGAAAGAACGCCTCCTTCGGTCGATGGGCTGAGGGCCATGTCGGTTATCCGCCCCGTACGCAATCTGGAAGATGCCAACAAGCTGGCGCAAGCGATCGTTAACACGATCCCTGAACCGTTCCTCGTGCTCGATGCTGATCTGCGCGTCCTTGAAGCCAGCCGCTCTTTCTATGAGATTTTTCAGGTGGAACCGGCACAGACGCAGGACTGCCTGCTCTATGATTTGGGTCACGGACAATGGGACATTCCGGCGCTGCGCGTGCTTCTGGAGACGGTCCTTCCCGAACGGGTTGCGATGGATGGCTTCGAGGTCGACAATGACTTTCCTGGGATCGGCCACCGCATCATGCTGCTCAATGCGCGCAAAGTGCTTTATGACGAGAGCGATACAATGGCGATCCTGCTCGCCTTTCGGGATTGCACTGAGCGACGCGTGATCGAGCGTGAGAAAGCGGCATTGCTCGAAAAATCAGAGATGCTTCGACGGCAGAATGAAGTCCTACTCCAAGAGATGCGGCACCGCGTCGGCAACAGTCTTCAGATCATAGCCAGCATCCTGCTCCTAAAGGCGCGAGCTGTCCCTTCGGATGAAACTCGGTTTCATCTGCATGACGCGCATCAACGCGTCATGTCGGTCGCCGCCGTTCAGCAGCACCTCGATATGACCGACGGCATCGATCAGATTGATGTCGGCATCTATCTTGAAAAGCTCTGCGCGGGACTTGGGACGTCGATGGTTGGCGATGACCAGCCGGTCGCAATAACAGTCGCCTCCGACACTGGCATGATCCCCTCGGCCAAAGCCGTCAGTTTCGGTCTCATTGTCACCGAACTCGTCATCAACGCGCTCAAATACGCGTTTCCCGATCACAAGCGGGAGGCGGCAATCACTGTTAGCTATGCGATCGACGGCGATGACTGGACACTGATCGTGTCCGATAACGGCGTCGGGAAGATCGAGGGAATCAAGCCAAAAGCCGATGGCGGCTTTGGCACAACGATCGTTGCCGCGCTCGCCAAGCAGTTAAAAGCAGACGTGACTATGACGACCAACTCAACGGGATTCACCGTTACCGTCGCTAGCAAGGCGGCAGCAAAACCGCTTTTGCGCGCTGCTTGATGCGGTGAATAAATATCCGGGAACCCGGAAAGGTTTCGATTGTAGGGCGTTTGACGACGGATAAGGTGGATGATCCTGGTTTCCTATCCCCGTTTAGAACAAGGCACGAAGTAATTTTGACCGACGGTGTTCTGATTTTGGTGGTGGAGGATGAGGCGCTGATCAAGGAGCTCGTGGTCTGCGGCCTCGAAGACGCAGGATATGTGGTCGCGATTGCGTCAGACGGCGAGGATGCCATCGCGATGCTCGAAGCCGATGGAGCTGAGTTCCGTGCCGTCGTCACCGACATCAATCTTGCACCCCAAAATTTGACCGGATGGGATGTCGCGAAGCGCGCACGCGAACTCACGCCCGATATTCCGATCATCTATATGTCTGCTGCCAGCAGCCACGAATGGACGTCGAGCGGCGTGCCCAACAGCCTCCTCATCGCCAAGCCCTTCGCGATGGGGCAGATCGTCACGGCAGTGTCACAATTACTCAATGCAGGCGGTTCTGGGTCGGTTGAATAGGCGTAGGCATCGCGAACATTGACGGGGCCTGTTGCCGCTCGATTGCCCGTCTCGTGATGATCGTCGTCCCGTCGTCATCGCCAGCCTAATCCTAAGCCCCGACCGATCGCCGTCGTGATGATACCGCTGCCCATGTTGCAGCGGATCGTGGTGACGGATCGAATGTCAGAGCGCTTCACGCAGATTGAGCGTGCTTGTGGCCGGTGAGCCTGTTCCGGTAAGCGCGGCACAGCGACATATTCAGCGGTTGAGCTGGCCCGCTGCGGTGACTTTGCTGAACCCGTTGTCGATACGGCCAGAACCACTCGCGCGAAGGTCCGGCATGTCCTGTCGTGCGTCCAGGGTTGGCAGAGCGATTTCCTTGTTTGCCGGTTTCTTGGCCGCGCGCGTCGCCTAATACGATCAAGCAAAAAACCGGACGCCCCTAGTGCCCGCCAGGGCGGGCGGGGCGTCCTACGGTTTCCCCGCCGTGTTTCACCGGCGCGGAGCCTCCGTTTTTTGGCTGGATCGCGGCTCCTTCGCGGCCCCCTTGAAGACCGTCAGGAAATCACCCTGCAATCCAAGACGGAGTAAGACCCATGCAGAACATCGCAGAATTTCGGATCATCGGTCGCATCGGCAAGATCGAGGTCAAGGAGAAGGTCACCTATCTTTCGGTGGCCTCGAACTACAACCGCAAGGACGGCGACGACTGGAAGACCGACGCCCACTGGAACAGTGTCACGCTGTTCGACAAGCTCGCCAAGCGTCTGAGCGCGGACAAGGGCGACCTGGTGCACATCACCGGGCGCGTCCGCCAGAACAGCTACGAGGCGGGCGGCACCACGCACTGCGACGTCGATCTGATCGCCGACGGGATCGCGATCCTGGCTAAGAAGGACGGCGGCCCCGCCGATGACGAGAAGCAGGACTGATCAGCCAGCGGGGCGGCTTTGCCGCCCCGCTTCTTTTTTGTTGGTCCGTCTGAAAGTCGGTGCCGGATCTTTGCGGGTCGGTCGATGGAGGCTCCATCGGCTGGCGCTCAGTGTGCTTGTTTTTGTTTCGGTGGTGGAAGGGTTGGGCACTGTTTTTCAAGCGATGAATTATCGAGGTGGATAATCGTGGTGCTTTTCGTTTTCGATCCTATCGCTACCGTTACAATATTCTTAGTGCATTGAACGCTTGATCCCAAATATCCGAGATGGCTGGTTTTTAGGCTTCTTCGGCTGCGGAATTTGGAAACCTGTTGCCGACTGCCCTTTCGCTATTTCGGTCTTCGTACTTTTCACTTTAGTTTTTAAGGTAGGGTTTGTGTAATGGCAGGATAAGCTATACCGCGTGTCTTGTATTACGTTTCCAATGGTGCCCATGGGAAAACGAATGACATGACCACAAACCCACTCGCTCGAACCAGTCCCAGGATTACGATGCTGACGGCACGGATCGACGCCGAAACGCTCGCGGCATTCGATGTTTTTGCCGAAGGTCGGGGCGGACGGAGTGCGGTCTTAAGGCAGTTGATCGAGCAAGCCGCGCAAGCGAACGCCGACGCACCACGCATCGAGCGGCGCGAAACGACGGCGACAAATCGCGTGTCAGTGCGCTTCACGGATGTCGAAAACGCCGTTCTCGAACACCGCGCATCGCAGCGGTCGACCGATCGCGCGGGCTGGATCAAGGCGCTGGTGCGGCGGCATCTCGGTTTGAAATCGCGTGTCGACGATGGCCTTATCGCCGAGCTCGCGCCCATCCGAATGCAGTTGCTGCGGATCGGCCGCAATCTCAACCAGGCAATGAAGGCTGCGAACGCGAGCATGTTGCCCGATGGTGACAAGCAGATCGGCGGCGAGCTGCGACGCATTGCCGACATGCGGATGGAGGTTTCCGAGCAGGTTGCAGCCGTCGGCGACGCGATGCGTGGCGACACTGCCTATTGGGCGGTTGCCGACTGATGAGCCTGGAATCGGCCTTGTGGGAAGCGACCCGGCCGGCGTTTCGTGTCCGCTATATCCATGATCCCGATGCGGTGCCCCGCGCGCCGCTCTATGCCAGTTTCGGGATTGCCGATGCGAAAAGCGCGCGCGCCAAGCTTGCGCGGGTTGTACGCGGCGCGCCCGAAGTGGTGGTGAAAGTGACCGGTCGCCAGAAGGGCGGCGGCCATGTGAAAGCGCATCTCGATTACATCGGACGCAAGGGCGATATCGATATCGAGACCCGCGATGGCGAAATCCTAACGAGCAAGGAGGACATCGCCGAGCGTGCCGAGGAGTGGAGCGACACGCTTCAATGGCGGTCGCGGGCTACAGTGTCATCGGTGTCGATGGTCTTCTCGATGCCCGAGGGCACCGATCCCGATAAGGTGTTGAGCGCCGTCCGTGCCATGGCCCATGCCGAACTCAGCGACAATCACGATTACGTCATGGCCCTGCACAACGACACGCCGCGCCCGCATGTGCACTTGTCTGTGCAGGCCGAAGGGCTCGACCGGACGCGTTTCAATCCGCGCCCGGTCCAGCTCAATCGGTTCCGCGAGCGGTTTGCCGAAGAGTTACGCGCACGCGGCGTCGCGGCTGAAGCCACACCGCGCCGATCGCGGGGCAAGGGCGTTGCAGGGTCGAGCATCGCGCTCGTCAAGCTACGGGCGCGGTTACGCAGTGAAGGCAGCCGTCAGATATCCGATTCCGACCGGCGCACGAACGAGCAGGCTGTTGCGGTCGCACGCGGCCAGCAGAAATTGCCCGAATTTATTTCGGCGGGGACGCGGCGTTGGGGCGAAATCCGCGGGGCCTATCGGCAAACTGCCGATGCGCTCGACGCGACGGGCAATATTGACGATCGCAAGCTGGCGGGAGACGTGCGCAGTTTTCTCGACAAGCACGAGAAGCTGAACGCCACGCCCGAAGTATTTGCCGCTCGCCATGCCGAGAGCATCAAGCGGGCGTTGCCAAAGCCCGAGGTCGCGCCGCCGGATCGCCCGCCGCGTGACAAGGGGCGAAATCGATGAGTTTAAGGTCGACCCAGTTCCCGCCGTTCAGCGCAGCTGAGCGGCTTCTCAGAACCGGGCGCTCGTTCATTGCGGTGGGCGATGCAGACAATGGTTGGTCCATTGCCGGCGGGCGCTCGTCTGTTACGTTAGGATTATGGCAACGCAAAAACGCACAGTCGATTACCTGCTCGAACATGCGATGGGCGCCGGCGCCGTGTCGACCAAGCCGATGTTCGGCGAGTACGGCGTCTACGTCGACGGCAAGATGATCGGCTCGATCTGCGACGATCAACTCTACGTGAAGCCAACGGCATCCGGTCGCCTTCACGCCGAGCCGGTGTCGGAGGCGCCACCCTATCCAGGGGCTAAGCCGCACCTGCCAATTGAGGCCGATCGCTGGGACGACGCCGAGTGGCTAGGTGACCTGCTGCGCGTCACAGCGGCGGAGCTGCCGATACCCAAACCGCGGAAACCGAAGCGTAGCAAGTAAGCGCCCGCTCGACATGGTTATCTTACAAGGCTTGTCGGCGTGTTACCGCCATGAGGATCGCCAGCGGGAAGACCCATTCCCGGTCACTCACTGCCCGATCCGGGCTTCCGAGAAGCGGACGTCCGTTAATCTGGTGTGATCGGGCCTTTCGGCGGATGCAGAGGATCAGGTTGAATGGCGAACACTGGAACTTTCCCGCCATTCTCGCTTGAACTGTTGAATGGCGGTTTCCAGCAGAAGCCGCCGTTCGGTAGTTGCTAGCGTCGTATCGTCCATCGGGCAAAGCTGGGCCAATGACTGGCTGGTTCGCGAACAGTTCCCACTGAAGTAGACGTTCAAGGAAGGTGCACTGGGCTCATCGCGATCTCTATGCGAGCTTGGGATCGCGGAACAATCAAATGCCTGAGCATCTCGACATCGTTCTGCAACCCGATTGGATCGAGCCCGTCTGCCGTTAGAAGCGCTTGTTTCACCCAATCGCTCATGTGCGGGTGCTCCAGCACCCATGCGATTCTAGCGTCCGCTACCGCCAGCATGATTTCAGGCTCCTGCCTCAACTCTCTCACCCGTTCCTCCTCACTCATGGATTGCATTCCCCGCAGTGCGCGGGGTCGGCCGCTACCGCCTCGACGGCGCGCTCGACCCGCCAACCGCAACCGACGCATGACTGAACGTTTGCCTTGGTGAGCAACGTCGGCTCGCCGCACCACGAACATGGCAGGCCTGGAAGTCGCTCGGTCACGGCATAGCCAGGCCGACCGCAGCCAGGGCAGGGGCTGCTGGCGCGGCGTGCCAAGTCAATCGTGGCGCGTTTGATGGCGCGCATCCGCCGGGGATTGCGGTACGCGCGCATGTCTGTTTCGACAAAAGCCGCGCCCGCTTTGGCAATGACCTCGTGAAGCGCCGACGCTAGGTCGTCCCGGGTTGCCGCATCTTTGATCAGCGTGAGATCAGGAACCGGCTGGCCATCGCGGCAGCCCATCACGATGACGCCGTGATCGGGAAACCCCACCCTTTCAGCGAATTCGAGGCCGGCAGCGATATCGTTTACAACAACGTGAGCAAAGTTCGTGTCAAGCGTTGCATGGTGTCCGACAAGTTCAAGGTCGGACGTTCGATCGACAAGGACGACGATCTCGCGCTCTACGGGGCAAAACGGAATGTAGGGATGGGGGCCAAAGCTGCCTTCGCTGGCCAACCCGATCTTAAGATCCGGCATCCGCTCGAAAGCCGCCTCAATCTTGGCGCGTGCTGCATCGAGCTGTGATCCGGTCCGCTCGATATCCCGGCTAAACGTACCGAACGCGTCTGTGTCCACCCCGGTCGTGACTTCAAGCCGCAAGCCCAGAAAACGCTCGACGATCGGCGCAACGACTTTTTGCTTGTCGTGCATCGTCGCCAAGATCGCGCGGTCGCCGCGATAGAGGAGTCCCTCCGCAGCGCCCATCAGAAATAGCCCTCGCGTTTCTTCTGCTCCAGCGAACCGCCATTGGAAAATATGCGTTCTTTGGCGCGGGATTTTTCCTCATCGCGCCGGGCGCCTCCGAAAATGAAGTCATAGTTCCCTTGATCAAGCGCTTCCTTCAGGGGCTCGGTGCGCATGGCTGACGTGTAGAGTTCGCCATGATCGAAGGGGTTAAGGCCCGCGGCACGCCCTTCTTCATTGGCCCGCACGATCAGATCAAACCCGTGATCGCGCGCGAAGGCATCTCGAAACTCCAGAAGCGATCGGAACTCCCAGGTCGAGTCGATGTGCAGCAAGGGAAATGGCGGTTTGCCCGGATAGAATGCCCGCAGAGCGAGATGCGCCATCACTGTGCTGTCCTTGCCCGCCGAGAACAGCATCACCGGATTACGCGCCTCAGCGACAGCCTCGCGCAGAATATGGATCGCCTCGGCTTCCAAGCGCTCCAGATGAGACATTCGGGGTGGCTGCGCTGCGCTGATTTCTGCCGGCTCCATGGGTCAGGCCGCCATTTCAGGCAGAGCTGTTGCAGGCTCTGCCTCATTCATCTGTGACCACTCCAGATCACCTGTGTATCGCCATGCCATCCGGCCTTTATCGTCGAGCGCGAACAGGTGAAGCCAGCGATTGTCGAACAGCGCACACACACCCGGGTGGCGTTTCAGGATTTCGGTCATCGCCTCACGCGGCGCTTCGATACAGACCGAAAGTCGAAGCGGGTCATGAACGAAACGTTCGCCGTCATGGACAGACTGCCATGGCAGGCCGGCGCGCAGGACGCCACCATTGCCCTCCACAACCCCGATTCCGCCGACGACGTTGTGCAACAGCTTGTTGCCGCCACCGAAGACCGCGGGCGCAACAGTCGATCCGTAATATTGCAGGCTGATCCAGCTTGCGACAACGACGGGCGCGGTCAGGATCAGTTCCAGGACGCCAAAGCCTTTGTCGTCCTTCCAGTCATAGTCATGCAGGAAGGCCCGGCCCTCGAGACTCTTTCCCGCGGTGCGCCGCCGTGGCGCGGCGATGAAGGCCTTGCACCCTGCCAATGCCCATTCCGGCCGCACCTCGGCCCAGTCGCGGCTGCGCTTGACGAGACTGCCCTCTCCGGTCGCATGCGGCAGGCGCAACGCCCGCTCGCTGCGGGCGATCTTTCCTGCTGCGGCGAACCAGGTCTTCGCATCGTTGAGGTCGGTCGCGTGCGCTGCGGAAAGACAGTCTTCGGCATAGAGCGTGATCGCGTCGGTCGTCGTGTCGTGCAAGCCGGCGACGAACAGCGTGTTTGCCGGAATGTCGATCCCTTGCGGACCCAAGCCCTTGCGAACCTCGGCATCGTTAAGCAACGCCGCCAGCAACCGCGCATTCACCTCGCCGGAATAGCCACCGCAGGCACCGCAATGCAGCCCACTGGCATGCGGGTTGTTGACGACATTGGCGCCATGCCCCGCCAGAACCACGAGCCTTGCGAAGTTGGTCGTCAACGACATGGCGCGCAGCACGGTCTCGGCTGCCGTCGTCCGAGCCCCGAGATCAAGCGCCGGATCGGGACGCGGCGCGGGATCGTTCGGTACAGGTGTGCCGCGCAGGCCCAAAGCATCGATCACCAGCTTGCTGATATAGAGGGGGCCCGTTGCCTCGACAAAAGCAAAGGATGACACGGCCGCCAGCTTGAACCGGCCCCACGCCCGTTTTGCCCGTGCCTTGAACCGAGCGCTCTGGTCGGCGTCGGCGTCGTCTGGGCCGCCTGAACTGCTCGTCAGGCCTGGATTCAGCAGCACCGGCAACCGAAGTTCGCTCACGTCCGACGCGAAACGGCGATGCGCGGCGGTGAGGCCGAAGAAGCCCGCGAACCCCAACGTCTGGATCGCCGGGTTGATCGATTCGAGCGCGCGCCGGAACACCTCGGAGCGCACGTCGATGCAGAAAGCGGCCTGCAATAAGGGGCGGCTATCGATTTTCGCGATCCCCGGCACCGCAAGCGTTTCCGCCAGCTTGCGCTGCGCCGCGCGTTCCGATGCTTCTTGCAGGATCGAGTCTATGACATGATCGAGCGTGGGTGTGACAGGCAAGGCGTGCGTCGCGACGACCGAGCGCCAGCGCGCAGCAATCTGATGTTCATAGCGATCGAACAGCGCGGCTTCCCAGATCAAGCGGATCGCCAGAAAGTCGGTAATCGTCGCGTCGGTGCCGCCGCCAAGCTCGGCCTGCCAAAGCCGATAGCGCGCATATTGCGCCCAGCCGCCGAGGGTCATGAGCATCTGGTGGAAGTAGGTTTGCGCCGCCTCAGCCGGAAGTCCGAGACCTTGCACGACGCTCGCCATCGCGTCCGCTGCTGCTTCCGGCGCCTCCGACACATGCGTCGCGAACCCGGACAGACCAAGAATCTCGGGCGTCAGATCATGCGTCGCGACCGCGCGCCAAGCGGCATAGGCGCCGCGACCAGTTGGTGCAGCCCAGAGCGCCTGTCCCTCGTCGAGATATCCAGCCGCCCATGCGCCGAAGCGCTCGGCGATCACACCCGGCCAGTCGATCCCGGAGGCTTCCGCCGCAAGGTCCGCGACCGTCGGCAAGGCGCTGATTTCGGGCGTTGAGGCTTGCAGCGCTGCTATGAGCGCCGCAAGGGTCTCAGGGCGCGGCGCCGTCGGCGCAATCGCCAGCGCGTCGAGCAGATCCTGATCGATCAGATCGCCATTGGCGATCCGTTCCTGATACCAGCTGCGCGGCATGGTTACCGCAGTGCCCGCCACCCTGGCAAGACGGGCCGCGACGGTGGCGAGGTCCTCATCGGTCTGGCCAAGGAAAGGATTGACCGCGACGCTGGACGCCAATGGCCAGACGGGCGGTATCGCCCGAGCGGCTTGATCGACGGCGGTCGCGAGATCGAGCGTGTCGCGCCCGAATGAAGGGTTTGGATGCGTCATAGTCTTATCTCCGGGAAATCAGGAGGTGTGGCGAAGCCGCCAGCCGCGAAGCAGCCGGTCAAACACCGTGTTGGCATAGAAGCCGTTGGAGAGGTGGACGCGCAGCCCAGCGGCCGCCGGGTGGTAGGCCCACAGCGGAAACATTGCCTGGACCACCGCCACGAGGCCGAAACTGACGACCGCGAGGACAATCAGCGCCCATTGCAATGGGCCTGGCGCAGGGGCGACAGGCAGCACGCCGGACGTCAGCCAGATCGCGAAAACCTGGAGGGCGAAATAGCTGACCGAGGTGGCCACGGCGTAGACGACGGTACGCCTGGTCAATGCCTTCGGTGCGGCGTCCGCCAATCCTTGCGCGAGCATATAGGCGACGCCAAAGATCAGGATCGCGCCCAGCGCGATGGCCTGCGGCGACTTGTGCTGAAACCCGAAGCCGAACCCAACGATGCCATAGATAGCCAGAGCGAGGAAAAAGGCGCGCGCGACCGCGTCCGCCCTGGGAATGGCTACCGGACCAGGCCGGCGGTTGGCGGCGATCAGCTCGACCGCGCCGCCCGACGCAAGGAATGAATGCGCCTTGTAGAGAGAATGCGCGACGATGTGCAGCAAGGCCAGCGGGAAGAGCGTCAGTCCGCATTCGAGGATCATGAAACCCATCTGGGCGATCGTCGACCAAGCGAGCGAGGTCTTCACCGCAGGCTGGGTCAACATCACCAGCCCGGCGAAAAGTGCGGTAAATCCGCCGATCATGACGAGGATGGCGAGTATTCCGGGCGCAAGCAACATAACGTCGGCAAAGCGGATCAGCAGAAATCCGCCGGCATTGATGACACCGGCATGGAGAAGCGCCGAAACCGGCGTTGGGGCTTCCATCACTTCGGTCAGCCAACCATGCATCGGAAACTGCGCCGATTTCAAAAGCGCCGCCAGCGCCAGAAAGCCCGCCGCGACGATCGCCAGACCGCCGCCGGTCCCGGCGCGGGCGGCGCTCAGGATCGGCATGATCTCGCCCGTGCCATACGCAAGCGTCAGCAGCACCGCCGCGATGATGAGCGCAATGTCTGCGATCCGCGCGGTGACGAGTTTCTTGGCGGCGGCGCGCTGGGCGGGAACGCGACCGGGATAGAATAGCAGCAGCCGGTGAAGGAACATACCAGTCGCGATCCAGGCCAGAACCAGCTGCACAAGATTGCCCGACAGCACGAGGAGCAGCACCGATGCCAGGGTCAGGCAAAGCCAGCCGATGAAAATGCCTTGCCGCGCCTCGCCATCAAGATAGGTTCCGGAGTAGCGGATCACGACCCAGCCGATAAAGGCGACCAGCAGGAACATCGTGGCGCTCACGGCATCAATCCGCACCGACAGTCCAAGCCCGTTGATCCCGATCAGGCCGCTTTCAAGCGCCCCCTGCGTCGCCAGAATTGCCACCGTGGCGAGCGCAACCAGGATCGCGAACAACGCCCCAGCTTCGGCCAGGCGCAACGCGCCGGCAGGCCGACGACCGGGGCTGAAAAAGCCGACAACAGCGCTGAACGCCAGTGCCATTGGGGCAGCATAGGGCAAAAGATCAAATAGCAAGGAATGTCCCCCATGGCGAAGAATGCAGATCGACAAATCTGCTATTCCGTTTGCGCAGGAGGGTAAAATTCATTGTTCCGCACATATTGTTCTGTTATATAGAACGATATGAAGAGCCTGAACTTCAATCATCTCCGCTATTTTTGGGCGGTCGCGCATGAAGGCAATCTCACGCGGGCGGCCGAGCGGCTGAATCTATCGCAATCGGCGCTCTCGGTTCAGATCCAGAAACTCGGGCACCAGATGGGGCACCCGCTGTTCGAGCGGGTCGGGAAACGGCTTGTTCTGACCGAGGCCGGGCGGATCGCGCTCGACTATGCCGACACCGTGTTCAAGGCCGGCGACGAGTTGATGAGCACGCTGGAGGGGCGGTCGCAGGCGATTCGCCAAATACTGAGGGTCGGCGCGCTCACGACCTTGTCGCGCAATTTCCAGCTTGAGTTTCTGCGCCCTCTGGTCGGCCGCGCCGACGTAGAGTTGATCGTGCGTTCCGGCACCATCCGCGATCTGCTGGCACAGCTCGAATCGCATGCGATCGATGTGGTTCTTTCAAACAGCGCGGCCCAACGCGATGCCAGCGCGCCCTTTCGCAATCAGCTGCTTAATCAGCAGCCCGTCAGTCTGGTCGGCCGGCCTCGGCCCGACAAACCGCCATTCCGCTTTCCTGATGATCTTCGCACCGAGCCGATCCTGCTCCCGAGCCTCGACAGTGATATCCGGGTCGGTTTCGACCATCTTCTCGCTCTGGCAGGCATCCGGCCAGTCATCCTGGCCGAAGTCGACGACATGGCCATGCTGCGCCTTCTAGCCCGCGAACGCGAAGGCGTAACGCTCGTGCCGCCGATTGTTGTGCGCGATGAGCTGGATTCCGGTGTACTGGTCGAGCATTGCCGGATTCCGCAGCTTACGGAGAGTTTTTACGCTATCATCCAGAAGCGCCGGTTCCCCAATCAGCTTCTTGGCGACCTGCTTGCGTCTTATGTTCAGCCGGAATCCGTGTCTGCCGTGGGGTAATCCGTCTACGGTCCGTGATCGGAGCGCCTTGATCGCCCAGCAGGGATCGTCAATAAACAACACCCTCAGACTCCTGGCGATGCCATTCAGGCGTCATGGGCCTTATTCAAAGTTGGGTAGGGAAAATCGACACCCACCTGTCCATGCTTCGCAGGCTGTTCCTGGCAATTCAGAACACCAGCTGCCAGTCGGCTTTCTCGCGCAAGGAAAACACGGGAGGAAGTACGATCCAGCCAGATCAGTGTCATTTCTATAAAACAGAACAATATGTTGTAATCTTTGCATTTAACAGACGGCAAACAAGCCTCTATCTGAAATACGGTTTAGCCGACGAACCCATAGCGCCAGTGTGGATAAAGTCGTCGAGAACGTAGCTTTTGGTGGGGAATATGCGATGACGGCCACGTCCATAATTGGGCCGCTTCTTTCGGAGCCCCAATCCCGTCGTCCGACCGTAGGGGTGCGTGTCGGCACGGTCATGGTTGGCGGCGGCGCGCCCATCGTCGTACAATCGATGACCAACACAGATACGGCCGACGTTGCCGCAACCGTCGGCCAAGTCAGAGCGCTCGCCATCGCCGGTTCCGAAATCGTTCGCGTCACCGTCGATCGTGATGAGGCCGCCGCCGCTGTACCCCGAATCCGCGCGCATCTGGACCGCATAGGCATCGGGGCTCCGCTCGCCGGTGATTTCCACTACAACGGCCACCAGCTCCTCACCGATCATGCGGGCCTCGCCGACGTTCTCGAGGAGTATCGCATCAATCCAGGCAATGTCGGTTTCAGCAAAAAGAAAGATCGGCAGTTCGGCGTCATCATCGACACGGCGATGCGACACGGCAAGGCCGTGCGCATCGGCATCAACTGGGGTTCGCTCGACCAGGAGCTTCTCACCTGCCTGATGGAGGAGAACGCCGGATTGAAGAGCCCGCTCGACGCTCGCGCTGTCACCCGCGAGGCAATGGTGCGTTCCGTTCTGGATTGGGCTGGACGGGCTGAAGAAATGGGCCTTTCTCGCGACCGCATCATGCTTTCAGCCAAGGTCTCGGTGGTGCAGGACCTGATTGCGATCTATCGGGAGCTTGCGCGCCGTTCGAACTACGCCTTGCACCTCGGCCTCACTGAAGCCGGTATGGGTTCCAAGGGTATCGTTGCTTCCTCTGCGGCAATCGGCATCCTGCTTGAAGCCGGTATCGGCGACACGATTCGATTTTCACTCACACCTGAACCGGGGGGAGACCGCACGCTTGAGGTAAAAGCCGCGCAAGAGCTCCTCCAGACGATGGGGTTTCGTGCCTTCGCGCCACTCGTCGCCGCCTGTCCCGGCTGCGGCCGGACAACCTCGACCATATTCCAGGAGCTCGCCCGAGACATTCAAAGCTGGATTGCGACCTCAATCCCGGAGTGGCGAAAGACGTATCCAGGAGTGGAGAATCTGAACGTTGCCGTCATGGGCTGCATCGTCAACGGGCCCGGCGAGTCGAAGCATGCCGATATTGGCATTTCGCTTCCTGGCACAGGCGAGCAACCTGCCGCGCCTGTGTTCATCGACGGTCATCGGGCCGTCACGCTGCGCGGCGCGACCATTGCCGAGGAGTTCAAAACACTGGTCCTAGACTATATCCGTGACCGCTACCGTGGCGCACAGAGTGAAGCGCCCGATGATGCCAGCCCTCAAAACGAAGAACACCCGGGGCGCAGAGACCCCACCGAAATGTGCCTCTGATGGAAAAGCCAGAGCAATCCCCAGATTCCGCCGAGTTTACCACTCGCGCCGGTGGTGGCAAACAAGGGCTTCCAAGCCGCCACACGACGGTCGGGCCCGAGCGGGCACCGCACCGGTCATTCCTCTATGCCATGGGCCTTTCGGCGCGCGAGATCGCCCAGCCTTTCGTCGGTGTCGTTACGACCTGGAACGAATCGGCTCCGTGCAACATCACCCTGTCGCGGCAGGCGCAGGCCGCCAAGCGCGGCGTCGCTGCCGCCGGCGGCACACCGCGCGAATTCACAACCATAACGGTGACCGACGGCATCGCGATGGGACATGCCGGGATGAAGGCGTCGCTGGTTAGCCGGGAAGTCATCGCGGATTCGGTCGAACTCAGCATGCGAGGCCATTGCTATGATGCGCTGATCGGGGTCGCCGGGTGCGATAAGACACTGCCAGGGTTGATGATGGCGATGCTGCGCCTCAACGTGCCGTCGGTGTTTCTCTATGGCGGCTCGATCCTGCCGGGCACGTTCCGCGGCAAGGATGTGACGGTACTTGATGTCTTTGAGGCGGTCGGCGCCCATGCTGCGGGCACGATGAGCGACGCCGATCTGGCCGAACTGGAAACTGTTGCCTGCCCTTCCGCGGGCTCCTGCGGTGGCCAGTACACCGCCAACAGCATGGCCTATGTCTCCGAGGCAATCGGCCTTGCACTGCCGGGCTCGGCCGGAACGCCCGCACCTTACGAATCGCGCGATCGCTATGCGACAGCCGCCGGGCACGCGGTCATGGCACTGCTCGAAAGGGGTCTGCGACCGCGCGACATTGTCACGCGCGAGGCGCTTGAGAATGCCGCTGCGGTGGTGGCGGCCACCGGCGGCTCGACCAACGCCGCGCTGCATCTTCCGGCGATAGCCAACGAAGCCGGCATCGCCTTCGATCTGTTCGACGTCGCTGCCGTGTTCAAGCGCACACCGTTGATTGCCGACTTGAAGCCCGGTGGACGCTACCTTGCCAAGGACGTCTATGAGATCGGCGGCGTGCCAGTCGTATTGAAAGCGTTGCTCGACGGCGGTTTTCTACATGGTGACTGTCTGACCGTCACCGGACGGACCCTCGCCGAAAATCTCGCCGACATCCGAGTGCCAGCGGATCAGGACATTGTCTTTCCGACGACACGGCCCTTGTCACCGAATGGTGGCCTTGCCGGTCTCTCCGGCAATCTTGCTCCAGACGGTGCCATTGTGAAAATCGCTGGCCTGAAGCGACTGTCCTTCACCGGCCCGGCGCGCGTATTCGATTGCGAGGAAGACGCTTTCGCCGCCGTGATGGCGCGGCGGTATGAAGCGGGCGATGTCCTTGTCATCAGATACGAGGGGCCACAGGGCGGTCCCGGTATGCGCGAAATGCTTGCAACTACATCGGCAATCTACGGTCAGGGCATGGGCGAGGCGGTCGCTTTGATCACCGATGGCCGGTTTTCAGGGGCCACGCGCGGCCTTTGCATCGGCCATGTCGGGCCGGAAGCCGCTGTCGGCGGCCCAATCGCGCTGATCGAGGACGGTGACCTTATCGAGATCGATGCCGATCGCGGCGTCCTGGCATTGCACGTCGATGAACCAACACTGGCGGCACGGCACGCCCGCTGGCAACCCCGTCGGCATGATTTCCAGTCAGGGACAATCTGGCGATATGGGCAGACTGTTGGGCCCGCCCGTTACGGTGCCGTGACGCATCCGGGTGCGGCCGCCGAGGTTCATGTTTATGCCGACATCTGAACGGCTTTGTTGCAAAACTGACGTTGGGGATTCACGTAGGGAATCGAGTGGGATAGATGGGCGTGATGCCCAAACCTG
>NZ_JASJVC010000063.1:0-20412 GCF_035019905.1 Sphingomonas sp. 10B4
AGATGTGTATAAGAGACAGCGCCGCGAGTGCCCGTATCACAGCGGCCCCGTTCTCAACGAAGACCAAACCGCCCTGCAGGACACGATCCGCGATTTCGTCGGCGAGCAGGCGCCCGTCAGCCACATGCGCGGGCTTCGTGACGCCAAGGATGCGACCGGCTTCAGCCGCGACCTGTGGAAGAGCTTCGCCGAAATGGGCTTCACCGGCCTCCTGATCGGTGAGGATGAAGGCGGGCTCGGGCTCGGCCATGTCGAGGCGGGCGTCGTGCTCGAGGAGATCGGTCGCAACCTGTCGCCCTCGCCGTTCCTGACCACCGCAGTCGCTGCGGTCGAGGCGCTCAAGGGCACGGCGCATGCCGCACGCTGGTTCCCCGGCATCATCGCTGGCGACACCGTCGCTGCGCTCGCGATCGACGAGGCCGCCAAGCACCGCGACAGCATCGGCCTCACCGCCGAGCGTTCGGGCAACGGCTTCAAGCTGACCGGCAAGAAGCAGTTCGTCACGCACGGCCATGTCGCCGACCTGCTGATCGTCGCCGCGCGCACCGCCGGCAGCGCCGACGACGCCGAGGGCGTGACGCTCTTCGCGATCCCCAAGGATGCCGCCAACCTGACGGCAACCCCTGAGCGCCTTGCGGATGCGAGCCTCGCCGCGCGGCTCGAGTTTGACGGCGTCGAGGTCGATGCCGATGCGGTGATCGGCGACGTCGATGGCGGCCGCTCGCCGCTCGACCGGCTGCTGCGCGCCGGGCGGACCGGCGCCTCGGCCGAATTGCTCGGCGTCGGCGGCGGCGCGATGGACATGACGGTCGGCTATCTCAAGCAGCGCAAGCAGTTCGGCACGTTGATCGGCAGCTTCCAGGCGCTCCAGCATCGCGCGGCGCACCTCTATTCGGAGATGGAAGTCGCGCGCGCCGCGGTGCTGAAAGCCCAGCAACTGCTCGATCTCGATAGCCCACATGCCGACACCGCAGTCTCGGTCGCCAAGGCGATGACCGCGCTGGCGACGACGTTGTCGGTGCAGGAAGGCGTCCAGATGCACGGCGGGATCGGTATGACCGACGAATATGACATCGGCTTCTACATGAAGCGCGCGCGCGTGCTGGCCGAGATGTTCGGCGATGCCAACTTCCACGCCGACAAGGTGGCACGCGCGGCGGGGTATTGATTCCCCACGGAACGAGGAGGGGGACCGCGCGGCTTCTTCAGCCGAGTGGTGGAGGGGGACCTCCACCAACACCAGGCCCGAGGCACGCCCCCTCCACCGTTCGATCAATGCTCACGGTCCCCCTCCCCGTCCCGGGGAGGAAGCGTTAAGGCACACCATGACCGACCCAACCCCCGCCCAACTTGCCCAGAACCTCGTCGATTTGCTCGACATCGAGGAAATCGACACCGATCTCTATCGCGGCATTCGCGGCACCGACGGTTTCGGCCGCGTGTTCGGCGGGCAAGTCATCGCGCAGGCGCTGCAGGCGGCGCAGCGTTCGACCGATGCGCCCAAACAAGCGCATTCGCTCCACGCCTATTTCATGCGCGCGGGCGACGAGAGCCACCCGATCCTCTACCGCGTCGTGCGCGATTTCGACGGCAAAAGCTTCGCCACGCGCCGCGTCATCGCGACGCAGCGTGGGCTTCCGATCCTCAACCTCGCCTGCTCGCTGCAAGTGCCCGAGGGTGGCCTCGCGCATCAGGACGCGATGCCGGACGTGCCGCCGCCCGAGGATCTGACCAGCGACCGCGAGCTGCGCCTTGCGATGATCGACCGAATCCCCGAGAAATTCCGCGCGATGTTCCTGCGCCCGCGCATGGTCGACATCCGCCCGGTAAGCCCCCGCAGCTGGCTCGACCCGGTCGAGCAGGAGCCCCGCCAGAACAGCTGGTTCCGCGTCGTCGCGCCGATCGGCGATGATCCCGCGTTGCACCGCGCGATCCTCGCTTATGCCTCCGACATGTCGCTGCTCGGCACCGCGACGCTGGCACACGGCGTCAACTGGATGACGCACAAATTGCAGACCGCCAGTCTCGACCACGCGCTGTGGCTCCACGAGGATTTCCGCGCCGACGAGTGGCTGCTCTATGTGTGCGACAGCCCCTGGGCAGGCCATGCGCGCGGTTTCAACCGCGGCAAGATCTTCGCGCGGGATGGGCGGCTCGTCGCGAGCGTCGCGCAGGAAGGGCTGATCCGCCTGCGCGAGTGATCGCTACACCGCCGTCTTGCCATATTCCTGCTTGGTCACCGGATGGCTGCTCGACAGACCGCCATCGACCGCGATCGCCTGTCCGTTGACGTAGCTCGCCGCATCCGAGGCGAGGAACGCCGCCACTTCCGCCAGTTCCTCGGGCTGCGCGCCGCGCCGCAGCGGATTGAGCCGGCCGATCCGGTCGGTCTTGCCCGCCTCGCGCGCATAATCGAAGGTCGGCTTGGTCATCCCCGTCTCGGTCAGCCCCGGGCAGATCGCATTGACGCGCACGTTCGATCCCGACAGCTGCTGCGCCGACACCATCGCCAAGTTGATCACCCCCGCCTTCGACGCCGAATATGCCGGCGACCCCGCGCCCGAGCGGATCCCCGCAACGCTCGCCGTCAGCACGATCGCGCCGCTGCCGCGTTCGGCGATCTTGGGGGCAGCGTGCTTGATCGCGAGGAACGGCCCGATCAGATTGACGCGAAGCACTTCGGTGATCAGCGCGACATCGGTGTCGAACAGGTTCGCCATCCCACCCGAAATGCCCGCATTGGCGAACATGATATCGAGCCCGCCATAATATTCGCACGCGACGTTGACCGCGCGGATCACGTCGTCCTCGTTGCCCGCGTCGATCTGGATCGCGTGCGCCGCGCCGCCCGCCCGCTCGATCATCGCGGCGGTTTCGTGGACCGTTTCGCTCTGATCGGCGACGATCACGCTGCCCCCGTCCTTCGCGAACAGCAAAGCCGTCGCGCGCCCGATCCCCGAGCCCGCCCCAGTGACGATGATCGATTTTCCGCTGAACCGTGCCATTGCATCCTCCGTCGCCCCGGCGAAGGCCGGGGCCGTTTCGTTTGAGGCACACGCGTGCCAAGCCACACACCCGCCCCGGCCTCCGCCGGGGCGACGGCGTTAAATGGTAACCCCGCCATCGAGCACGATCGTCTGCCCGGTCATGAAGCTGCTCGCCGCGCTGGCGAGGAAGACGACCGCTCCGGCAATCTCCTCGGGCTCGCCGATCCGGCGCAAGGGCACGGTCTTGTTCGCTGCCTCGATCCGCTCGGGATCCTCCCACAGCGCGCGCGCGAAATCGGTCTTGATCAGCCCGGGCGCGATGCAGTTGACGCGGACGTTGTCGGGCCCGAATTCATGCGCGAGGTTGCGCGCGAGCTGCATGTCGGCAGCCTTGGAGATGCAGTACGCGCCGATCACCGTCGACCCGCGCAAGCCCCCGATCGACGAGACGATGACGATGCTGCCCGACCTCCGCTCGCGCATCTCGGGCGCGACCATCGAGATCAGCCAGTGGTTCGACACGATGTTATTGTCGAGGATCTTGCGGAACTGCTCGTCGGCGATCCCGGCTTGCGGGCCGTAATAGGGGTTCGACGCGGCGTTGCAGATGAGCACGTCGATCTCGCCGAACGCGGCGCGGGTAGCATCGACGAGGTGCTGGAGCCCCGCTTTGTCCGAGATGTTGGCGGCGACCGCGATCGCCGTGCCGTCGCCGAAGCGCGCGTTGAGTTCGGCGGCGACCGCATCGCAGGCGTCCTGCTTGCGGCTCGAGATGACGACCTTGGCGCCGTGTTCGGCAAGCTCGAACGCGCTCGCCTTGCCGATCCCGCGCGAGGACCCGGTGACGATGGCGACTTTGCCTGTAAGATCGAATTGCGACATTCTTGCTCCCCTCCCGCTTGCGGGAGGGGCTGGGGGTGGGCCTGTCCGCAGGCGCTCCGCCACTTCCCTCCCCTAACCCCTCCCGCAAGCGGGAGGGGAATAAGAAACTAAGCCCCGGCCTTCACCGCGAAATCCCACGCCGCATCGGCCAGCCGGTACACGCCTGCCGCCGACTTCTCCGCCTGCGCGCTCGACGCGGTCCCCTCGACGATCCGCTTCTTGATCCCCTGGACGATCCCGGTCAGCCGGAAGAGATTGTACGAGAAATACCAGTTGAGATCGGGCACGCCGTCCCGCCCCGTCGCCGCGCAATAGCGCTCGACCATCGCCTCGATCGTCGGGATTCCCGTCGTCGGCCCGGTATGCCCGAGCACCCCCGACCGCCCTTCTGGCGCGGTCACCCAGCTCATCAGGAAATAGGAGAAGTCCGCCAGCGGATCGCCGAGCGTCGACAATTCCCAGTCGAGCAGCGCGATCACGCGCGGCTCGGTCTTGTCGAAGATCATGTTGTCGATACGGTAATCGCCATGGACGACAGAGGTGCGTGTCTGTTCGGGCACGGTGCGGCCGAGATAGTCGATCAGTTTCTCGACCTGCGGCATAGGCTCGGTTTCGGACGCACGATACTGCTTGGTCCAGCGCGCCACCTGGCGTTCGAAATAATTGCCGGGGCGGCCGTATTCGCCGAGCCCCGCCGCGACATGATCGGTATTATGCAACGCCGCGAGCGTGTCGCACATCGCGTTGTAGATGCCGGTGCGCTCACCGGGCGTGTAGTCGGGCAAGGTGCCGTCCCACAGATTGCGCCCATCGGCGAACCCCATCACGTAGAAATCGGTGCCGATCACCGCGGGGGCGGTGCACAGCCCATAGGGTTTCGCGACCGGAAAACCCGTCGGATAGAGCCCCGCGATCACCCGATACTCACGGTCGACCGCATGCGCCGAGGGCAGCAGCACCCCCATCGGCTTGCGCCGCAGCACATAGGTGCCAGACGGCGATTCGATCTTGAAGGTCGGGTTCGACTGCCCGCCCGCGAACTTCGCATAGCTCAGCGGCCCCACAAAGCCCTCGACATTGGCGACCATCCACGCCGTCAGCGCGGCCTCGTCGAGCCGGTCCTTCTCGGGAACGGCGATCGTCTGGGGCGCGAAATCGTCCATCACGAAAACTCGATCACGGAGCGCACGGTGTCGCCGGTGCGCAAGTTTGCGAGCGCGTGGTTGACGTCCTCGAGCTTGATCCGCTCGGCGACCATCGTGTCGAGGTCGAGCTTGCCGTCGAGATACATCTGCACCAGCCGCGGCAAATCGATCGGGAAGCGCGTCGAGCCCAGCAGCGAGCCTTGCAGCTTCTTGCCCGTCAGGAAGGTCGGCCCCGCGATCTTCACGTCGTTCCCCGGCGCGATCATGCCGAGGATCGTCGCAGTGCCGCCGCGCCGCAGGATCGTCCAAGCGAGCTCGGCGGTGTTGCTCCGCCCAACCGCTTCGATCGCATAATGCACCCCGCCGCCGGTCATCCCGAAGACTTTCTTGGCGAGGTCGGCATCGTTCGAATCGAGCGTGTGCGTTGCGCCGAGCTTCTCGGCGAGCGCGCGCTTGTCGGCGACGGGGTCGATCGCGATGATCTGCCCCGCGCCGGCGATCTTGGCGGCATTGATCGCGGCGAGCCCGATCCCGCCGCAGCCGATCACCGCGACGCTTTCGCCGGGGCGCAACTGGCTGTCGTTGAAGATCGAGCCCGCCCCGGTGATCACCGCGCAGCCGAGCAAAGCGGCGCGGTCGAGCGGCATTTCCTTGCTGATCGCGACGCAGGCGTTTTCGTGGACCAGCATCATCTCGGCGAAGGCCGACAAATTGAGGAACGGCGCGAGCGGCGTGCCGTCGTTCAGCGCCAACCGCGGCGGTGCGCCTTTGGGCCGCCGCGTCGAGGGATCGACACACAAAGACGGCCGCCCGGTGACGCACATCTCGCACGCGCCGCAGAACACGGTGAAGAAGGTGATGACATGGTCACCGACCTTGAGATGCGCGACGTCCGAACCGACCGCCTCGACGATCCCCGCCGCCTCGTGCCCCGGCACCGTCGGCATCGGGTGCGGGAAGGCACCGTCGACGAAGTGCAGGTCGCTGCGGCACACCCCGCACGCCACGGTGCGGATCAGCACTTCGCGCGGGCCGGGGTCGGAGATCGCGACATCGTCGATCACCAGTTCCGTCTTCGGGGCGTAAAGGATGGCTGCTTTCACGTGTCCCTCTTTTTCTCTTCGTCACCCCGGCCTTGTGCCGGGGTCCACCTCACCACCCACGCATCGTACGCGAAGCGCGGTGGGCCCCGGCACAAGGCCGGGGTGACGGTTGGTTTAGCGCCGCACCGCGTCCTTCGCCGCAACTGCCGCCGGCAAATCGGCGTACTTGCCGAACTCGTTCCGCGCGATCGCCCGGTTGTGCACTTCATCGGGACCATCGGCGAAGCGCAGCGTGCGCATCGCGGCCCAATCATGCGCCAGCGCGAAATCGCCCGACACGCCGCCGCCGCCATGCGCCTGGATCGCATCGTCGAGGATCTTGAGCGCCATGTTGGGCGCCTGCACCTTGATCATCGCGATCTCTTGCTGCGCCGACTTGTTGCCCGCGCGGTCCATCATGTCGGCGGCCTTGAGGCACAGCAGCCGCGTCATCTCGATATCGATCCGCGCGCGCGCGATGCGCTCCTCCCACACCGACTGGTCGGCGATCCGCTTGCCGAACGCGACGCGGCTCAGCAGCCGCTTGGCCATCGCCTCGATGCCCGTCTCGGAGACGCCGATCGTGCGCATGCAGTGATGGATGCGGCCCGGCCCCAAGCGCCCCTGCGCGATCTCGAACCCGCGGCCCTCGCCGAGCAGGATGTTCTCGACGGGAACGCGGACATTTTCGAGCACGACCTCGCCATGGCCGTGCGGTGCATGGTCATAGCCATAGACCGACAGCATCCGCTTGATCGTCACGCCCGGCGCATCCATCGGCACGAGGATCTGGCTCTGCTGGCTGTGGCGCGAGGCGTCGGGGTTGGTCTTGCCCATCGTGATCGCGATCTTGCAGCGCGGATCGCCGACGCCCGACGACCACCATTTCGTGCCGTTGATGACGTATTCGTCGCCATCGCGGACGATCGAGGTCTCGATATTGGTCGCGTCGGACGAGGCGACCGCAGGCTCGGTCATCAGGAAGGCCGAGCGGATTTCGCCGTTCATCAGCGGGCGCAGCCAGCGCTCCTTCTGCTCGAGCGTGCCGTAGCGGTGGAGCACTTCCATATTGCCGGTGTCGGGGGCCGAGCAATTGAAGCATTCGCTCGCCCAACCGACCTTGCCCATCTCCTCGGCGCATAACGCATATTCGAGATTGGTGAGCTGCGTGCCTTCGAAGACGAACGAATCATCGACATGGCTCTGCCCCGAATGCGGCGGCATGAAGAAATTCCACAGGCCGGCCGCCTTGGTCTTTTCCTTCATCTCCTCGATCACCGGAATGACCTTCCAGCGCTCGCCGCTATGGTGCTGCTCGTCATATTCGGCTTGGCGCGGGCGGATCTGCTGGTCGATGAACCCCTTCACACGATCCCTGAAATAGATCTCGCGTTCGCTGAAGCTGAAGTCCATCTGCTCTCTCCAATCGGGTCGTTGGGAGGCTGGGTATACCGTACCGCGTTTTCGGTAAAGCGTCTTTGGCGTGGAAAAGCCATGCATTGCCCGCGCGCACGAAAGGGACTGTTTCTTCTAAAAGATGATGTTACAGATTGCCGCATGGAGGCCAACGACACCATTCCGACCGCCGAGAGCCTGGACTCCGACACCAGCACCAAGCGCTTCCGCGCCAAGCGCGACGCGATCCTCGCTGCAGCGGCCGAAGCGATCAACGAACAGAGCGCCAAGGGCATGACCTTCGCCGATGTCGCGCGCCGTGTCGGGCTCAACACGACGAGCGTGACCTATTATTTCAAGCGCAAGGAAGACCTCGCCGCCGCCTGCTTCGAGTACACGCTCGAAAAGCTGCTGGCGATGCTCGACGAATCGCTGCTCGAGCCGACGCCGCAAGCGCGCGTCGCGAAATACCTCTCGCTCAACATGATCCGGCTCACCCGGATCCAGCGCGGCGAAGAGACCGCGTTCGCGATCCTGTCCGACCTGCGCGCGATGGAGGAGCCCGTGCTCGGCAAGTTGATGGCGGGCTGGCGCGAGGTGTTCCGCAAGACGCGCAGCCTGTGGGGCCCCGCCGCCAACCGCGCGCAGACCGATCTTCACGGCGGGCGCGCGCATGTGCTGCTCGAGAACACCTTCTGGCTGCCGATCTGGCTAACGCGCTACGATCCCGATCAATATCCGCGGATCGAGGAACGGCTGATGGACGTGTTCGCCCACGGCATTGCCGGGCCGAAAGCGACCTGGGATCCCGAGCTGATCGACCTGGCGCATGACGAGCCCGAGCCCGGGCGCGAGGCGTTCCTCCTGGCGGCGACGCGGTTGATCAACCAGCTCGGCTATCGTGGGGCTTCGGTGCAGAAGATCGCGTCCGAGCTCAACGTCACCAAGGGCAGCTTCTACCACCATCTCGATGCCAAGGACGATCTGGTGCTCGCGTGTTACAAGCGCAGCCTCGATACCGTCGCCGACGCGCAGCGGCTCGCCGACGAGCGCGGCGGGAGCCATTGGGAGCGCCTGTCGGGGACGATCGCGACCTTGCTCGACGTGCAATTCTCCGAGCGCGGGCCACTGCTGCGCACGACGGCGCTATCGGGCCTGCCGAGCGAATCGCGCACGCAGATGGTCGACCGTTCGAACCGTATCGCGCGCCGCTTCGCGGGCACGATGAGCGACGGCATCGCCGAGGGTTCGATCCGCCCGGTCGATCCGCTGATCGCGGCGCAGGCGCTGATGGCGATGCAGAATGCGGCGTTCGACATGCGCAAATGGGCACATACGATGACACGCGAGCGCGCGATCGGATATTATGCCTCGACCCTGGCGTTCGGCTTGTTCGACGACCGGATCTTACAACAATAGTCGTCACCCCGGCGCAGGCCGGGGCCGCTGGGTTTGGGGCACGATCTTCGCGTCATAATCCAGCGGCCCCGGCCTCCGCCGGGGCGACGTGGAAATCAAAGGACCTGACATGGCCGACATGGCGCGTTTCGATTGGGCAGACCCCTTTTTCCTCGACGATCAGCTCGAAGATGACGAGCGGATGATCCGCGACTCTGCGCGTGCCTATGCGCAGGACAAGCTCGCCCCGCGCATCGTCGATGCCTTCCAGAACGAAACCACCGATCCCGAGATCTTCCGCGAGATGGGCGCGCAAGGCCTGCTCGGCCCGACCGTGCCCGAGGAATATGGCGGCGTCGGCGCGTCCTACGTCGCCTACGGCCTCGTCGCGCGCGAAGTCGAGCGGATCGATTCGGGCTATCGCTCGATGATGTCGGTCCAGTCGAGCCTCGTGATGTACCCGATCTTCGCTTATGGTTCGGAAGCGCAGAAGCGGAAGTATTTGCCGAAGCTGGCGAGCGGCGAATGGATCGGCTGCTTCGGCCTGACCGAACCCGATGCCGGATCGGACCCGGGGAGCATGACGACGCGCGCGAAGAAGATCGACGGCGGCTATCTGCTGTCGGGCGCCAAGACCTGGATCTCCAATTCGCCGATCGCCGACGTGTTCGTCATCTGGGCGAAGTCGGAAGCGCACGGCGACGGCATCCGCGGTTTCATCGTCGAAAAGGGCGCCAAGGGGCTCGCCACGCCCAAGATCGAGGGCAAGCTGTCGCTGCGCGCCTCGATCACCGGGATGATCCTGATGGACGAAATCGAGCTGTCAGAGGATGCCTTGCTCCCCGACGTCCAGGGGCTGAAGGGTCCATTCGGCTGCCTCAACCGCGCGCGCTACGGGATCAGCTGGGGCGCGCTCGGCGCTGCCGAATTCTGCTTCCATGCCGCACGCCAGTACGGGCTCGACCGCAACCAGTTCGGCACCCCGCTCGCCGGGCGCCAGCTCTACCAGAAGAAGCTCGCGGACATGGAGACCGAGATCGCGCTCGGGCTACAGGCGTCGCTGCGTGTCGGCCGCCTGATGGACGCCGGCAAGTTCGCGCCCGAGATGATCTCGATCGTCAAGCGCAACAACGTCGGCAAGGCGCTCGATATCGCGCGGATGAGCCGTGACATGCACGGCGGCAACGGCATCTCTGGCGAATATCAGGTCATGCGCCACATGATGAACCTGGAAACGGTCAACACTTACGAGGGCGCGCACGACGTCCATGCGCTAATCCTCGGCCGCGCGATCACGGGGATCGCCGCGTTCTGATGGCGCACCGCCCTTCCCGTCACCCCCGCGAAAGCGGGGGGTCCCGCTTCTTCTAGCGGCGGGAAGACGCGGGATTCCCGCTTTCGCGGGAATGACGGGGAGGGCCGGAATGACGGAGGATAGGATGAACGGCCGAGCATCAGCCCCCCTGACCGGCCTGCGGATCCTCGAAATGGCGGGGATCGGGCCCGGCCCGTTCTGTGGAATGATGCTGGCCGACCACGGCGCCGAGGTGATCCGCGTGGAACGTCCCGGCCCGCCGGGGCTGACCGATCCGACGCGCGACCCGCTACTCCGCTCGCGCCGGACGATTGCGCTCGATCTCAAGCAGCCCGAAGCGGTCGCGGCGGTGCGCCGCCTGGCGGGGACGTGCGACGGGCTGATCGAGGGCTTCCGTCCGGGCGTGATGGAGCGCCTCGGCCTCGGGCCCGACGTGCTGATCGGTGATAATCCGCGGCTCGTCTATGGCCGCATGACCGGCTGGGGGCAAAGCGGCCCGCTCGCCCACGAACCCGGCCACGACATCGATTATATCGCGATCTCGGGCACGCTCCACGCACTCGGCGAAGCAGGCCGCAAGCCGACCGCGCCGATCAACCTTGCAGGCGATTTCGGCGGTGGCGGGATGATGCTCGCGTTCGGGATGCTCGCCGCGATCCTGCAGGCGCAGGCGAGCGGCACGGGTCAGGTCGTCGATTGCGCGATGACCGAAGGATCGGCGGTGCTCGCCAGCATGATCTGGGGGTTTCGCGGCATGGGCCAGTGGAGTGGCGCGCGCGGCACCCATTTGCTCGACGGCGGCGCGCATTTCTACGACACCTATGAGACCGCCGACGGCAAATGGATCGCGGTCGGCGCGATCGAACCGCAATTCTACGCCGCGCTGCGCCGCGTGATGCAACTCGACGGTGCCGAATGGGATGCGCAGTTTGCGCCGGCAGTCTGGCCAAGGCTCAAGCAAGAGCTCGCCTATCGCTTCAAGCAGCGCAGCCGCGACGCATGGGTCGCGGCGTTCGACGGGCACGAGGCGTGCGTCGCGCCCGTGCTGGGGTTCGAGGAAGCCGCCACGCATCCGCACAACGTCGCGCGCGGTGCATTCGTGACCGCGGGCGGCGTGACGCAACCCGCCCCCGCCCCGCGCTATTCGGTCAGCGAAACCGTGGCCCCGCGCATGGCTGGCGCGCAGGACGGCGCCGCGATCCTGGCCGAAGCGGGCTTCGCTCCGGCCGAGATCGAGGCGCTGCTCGGTTAAGCGACCACCGGCTTGCGCGCGAACACGCCGTAGCAGGCGATGATCGCATAGCAGGCCGCCGGCAGGATCATGGCGAAGCGCAGCCCGCTCTGATCGGCGATCAGGCCGGTCAGCGGCGGGATGATCGCGCCACCGACGATCGCCATCGCCAGCACGCCCGACCCCTCGGCCGCACGCTTGCCGAGGCCTTCGCTCGCCAGGCTGAAGATCGTCGGGAACATGATCGAATTGGTCAGCCCGATCGCGAGCAGCGACCAGCCCGAGACGAGCCCGGTGGTGTGCGTCGACAGCGCGATCAGCGCGATCCCGGCGATCGCGACGCCGGCGAGCACCTTGCCCGGCGAGACGTAGCGCAGCACGGCTGCCCCGATGAAGCGCCCGACCAGCGCGCCGCCCCAATAGAACGGCACATGCTTGCCCGCCGCCTCGGCACCGAGCGCCAGCGTGTCGGCCTGCGTCAGATAGCTGACGATCAGCGAGCCGATCGCAACTTCGGCGCCGACATAGAGGAAGATGCACAGCGTGCCGAAACCAAAGCGCGGCAGGCGGAGCAGCCCGAACGCCTTGACGATGCTGCCCTGGTCATCGACCGCGGTCTGCAGCCGGTTGCGGCGCGTCCACACGACGGCCGCGACGATCACCAGCGCCACCGCGAGCCCGATATAGGTGTGCACGACGGTCTGCGTCTCGGCGGTGCGATACGCGTCGAGCGCAGCGCCGGTCAGCGTCTTGGGATCGATCCTCGCGAGCGAGCCGAGGATCACGATCGAGCCGACATACGGGAAGATCGTCGTGCCGAGCGAGTTGAACGCCTGCGCGAAGGTCAACCGGCTCGACGCGGTCTTGGGCGGCCCGAGCAGCGAGATCAGCGGGTTGGCGACGACTTGCACCATCGTGATCCCCGCCGCGAGGACGAACAGCGCGAGCAGGAACACCGCGAACGTGCCCGACTGCGATGCCGGCACGAACAGCAGGCAGCCCGCGGTCATCGTCAGCAAGCCGATCGAGGCCGAGCGCATATAGCCTGCCTTGCGCACGATCGCCGCGGCGGGGATCGAGAAGACGAAATAGGCCGCGAAAAACGCCGATTGCACGAGCAGCGCCTGCGCATAGCTCAGCGTGAACAGGTCCTTGAGCTTGGGGATGATCACGTCGTTGAGGCTGGTGATGCCGCCGAAGATGAAGAACAGGGCGAACACGAAGACCTGCAGGTCGGGCGCGTTGATCCCCTTGGTGGCGATTTCGTCGGTGCCGTGCGGCGTCGTGGCGGCCTCTATGTGCATATGCGATCCCCTAATCGGCCGCTTTCGCCGCCAGTCTCTCTCGTAGCATCCCTTGCCCCGCCGACGCCCGGTCTGGCAATCCGCAGAATGCCATGCGATACCCGGCGCCTAGAACAATCCGGATCAGGAGAGTCCGCCATGGCTACCGCCGCTGTCGACCGCGTGCAGATGTCCGAAGCCGAATGGGAAGCGCGCCAGGAGCTCGCCGCCTGTTACCGGGTGTTCGCGATGCTCGGCTGGTCCGAGATGATCTACAACCACATCACGCTCAAGATCCCGGGCGAGGACGGCGCCTTCCTGATCAACCCGTTCGGGCTGCACTTCAGCGAGGTGACGGCGTCGAGCCTCGTCAAGATCGACATCGACGGCAACAAGCTCGACGACAGCGCCTACCCCGTCAACCGCGCGGGCTTCGTCCAGCACGCGCTGTTCCACCGCCATTTGCCCGACGCGCATTGCATCATGCACACCCACACCACCGCGGGAATGGCGGTCAGTTCGCTCGAGGGCGGGCTGCGCGCGACCAATTTCTACGCGTGCAACTTCGCCGGGCAGATCGCCTATCACGACTTCGAGGGCGTGACGGTCCGCGACGAGGAAGGCGCGCGGCTGCTCGAGCATCTCGGCAACAAGCGCGTGATGCTGCTCAAGAATCACGGCATCCTGGTGATGGGCAAGACGCTGCCCGAGGCGTTCATCAAGCATTGGTCGCTCCAGCGCGCGTGCGAGATCCAGATCGCCACAATGTCGATGGGAACGCCGATCGAAGTGACGCCCGACGTCGTGGCGGTCCACCAGCGCGATCTGCACATGGCGCAAGTCCCGGGCGGCGCAGGCGCTGCCGATTTCGCGGCGATGGTGCGGCTGGTCGACAAGATCGACACCGGCTGGCGCGCTTGATCCTCGCAGCAAAGCCAATCTAATCAATAACCTGTTATAGAACTCTTGCCTCCCACGGGCACGCGCCTAACCTCGGTCGGGCCTTACCGTGTGGAGACCAAGAATGCTCAAGATCCTGCTTGCCGCTGCAACGCTTTCGCTCGCCTCGGCACCCGTCATGGCGGCGCCATGCAAGGACGCCAAGGGCCGCTTCATGAAGTGCCCGCCCGCCAAGCCGGTCGCGACCAAGTGCCGGTTGAACGGCAAGTTCGCCAAGTGCGGCACGCCCGGCGCGAAGCCCGCCTGATCGTCGCGGGGCGGCGCTACGCTGCCCCGCACGCTTTCATCCGAAGCGATAGCCCGACACCGCCCAACCAAGCACGACATCGCGGTAATCGCAGATCGCCGCATCCTCACCGCCAGCACCGAGCGCGACCATCAGCGGCAGCAGATGCTCGGCCTCGGGATGCGCGAAGCGGGCGTTTGGCAGCGTGTCCCAGGCGGCGACGCGCGCGGCGCGCGCCACCGGATCGGGATCGGTCACCGCCGCGGTCAGTGCGACATCCCAGGCCGCGGCGATCGGCGTGACCTGGGGCCCGCGCGCGCGCAGATTGTGGAAGCTCATCCCCGATCCGACGATCAGCACGCCCTCGTCGCGCAGCGGTGCGAGCGCTCGCCCGATCCCGATATGTCCCGCCGGATCGAGATCGGCGCGCAATGAGAGTTGGACGAGCGGGATGTCGGCACCTGGCACCGCGACCATCATCGGGATGAACACGCCGTGGTCCCAGCCGCGCTCCTCGCCGTGATGCGCGATCCCTGCGTCGGCGAGCAGCGCGCTCACGCGCTGCGCGAGCGCAGGATCGCCGTGCGACGGCCAGTCGAGCCGATAGGTATGCGCAGGGAAGCCGAAATAGTCGTAATCGAGCGGATGCCCGTCGCCGGTGTTGATCGCGAGTTCGGGCGTCTCCCAATGTCCCGACACGAGCAGGATCGCGCGCGGTCGCTCGGGCAGCGATGCGATCAATCCGGCAAGGTACGCCTGCATCGGGCGCCACATCGGGTCGGGCGGGCCGCCGGCTGGATCCATGAAGAAGCACGGGCCACCGCCATGCGGGATGAAGAGCGTTGGAAGTTTCATCTCCGCTATATCGGGCGCGGGCGCCGCGCCGACAATCGCGTAGCCGGAAACGGCGCGTTTCGCGGTGTTCGCCGCGTGCTTGCCGGGCCGGTCGCGCGCGGGCATGGTCGTCGCATGTCCCGGCCACTCGCCCCTGCCCCACGCTTGCGCCACCGCTGCGGAGGCCACGCATGACGCGCTTCACCGTCAATAATCAGCCGGTCCAGTACCGGATCGATCCCAACACCCCGCTGCTCTGGGCGCTGCGCGACGCATCGAACCTGACCGGCACCAAATATGGCTGCGGCACCGGCGACTGCGGTGCCTGCACCGTCGATATCGACGGCGAGGCGGTGCGATCGTGCCAGCGTACGATCGGCGCGATCGAGGGGAGCTATGTCACCACGATCGAAGGCCTGTCGCGTGATCGCACCCACCCGGTGCAAATGGCGTTCCTCGACAAGAACGTCACGCAATGCGGCTTTTGTATCCCCGGCATCATCATGGCCGCGTCGGCTCTGCTGAAGAAGAATCGCAACCCGAGCGAGGACGATATTCGCGCCGGGATCACCAATCTGTGCCGCTGCGGCATCTATCCACGACTGGTCGAGGCGATCCTGCTCGCCGCCAGCGTCCAGCGCGGCGACGAGACGATTGCTGCACCGCCGCGCCCTGCCATCACGCCTGCCGACGCAGCGCGCGAAGTTCCAGCACTGACCCCGCCAAGATGAGCCAAAGCTTTCGCAACGCTGTCATCGCAATTCAGCCACGGCTCATCGCGCGCAGAGTATACCGCGTTTAACGACCGGAAATGCTTTCCGGACGAAGATAAGGAAGTATCGATGCGCAAGTCATTGCTCGCCGCGATCATGGCGGCTTCTGCGTTGATCCCCGCCACCGCGATGGCGCAGGATGCTGGCGATCGGCCAAACCGCGGCGACGGTCAAGGGCGGCGCGGCCTGCAGGAGGGACAGGGCGAAGGCCGCCCCGAGCGCCAGGCGATGCCGGGTGCCGAAGGCCGCATGAACTGGCAGCGCCCGCAGGGCCAGGTGCAGCAGCCGGTTCAGGTCCAGGCGCCGGTCCAGGCTCAGCCGCAGCCGCAGCAACAGCAACAGCAGCAGCGCCCCGATCGCCAGGGCGGCGGTGGGCGCGACTTCGGCGGACGCGGCGAGTATCGCGGCCAGCCGCAAGCTGTCCCGCCGCAGGCGCAAGCTGGCCAGCCCGGTTTCCCCGGCAGGCAGCGCGACGGCCGCCCGGGCTTCGAGCGTGAGCAACGCGAAGGCCGCCCCGATTTCAACGGCGGCCAGCGCGACGGCCGGCCGGATTTCAACCGCGGGCAGCGCGATGGCCGCCCCGACGTCAACGGTGGTCAGCGCGACGGCCGCCCGGATTTCAACCGCGGCCAGCGCGATGGTCGCCCCGGTTTCGAAGGTGGCCCACGCGACGGGCGCCCTGCGTTCGACGGGCAGCAGCGCGGCGGGGATTTCCGCGGCAATGATCGTGGCGATTTCCGTGGCAATGACGGGCGCTTCGGCGATCGTGGCTACAATCGTGGCAATGGCGGCGGCTATGACCGCAATGACAATCGCGGTGGGTGGAACCGCGATTGGCGGCGCGACAACCGCTACAATTACAACAGCTATCGCACCCAGAACCGCAATCTCTATCGCCTCCCGCGCTACTATGCGCCGTCGGGCTGGTCGGGCGGGTATCGTCGCTTCTCGGTTGGCTTCTCGCTGAGCTCGGTGCTGTTCAACCAGAATTACTGGATCGAAGACGCCGATTACTACCGCCTGCCGCCGGCCTACGGTCCGTATCGCTGGGTGCGCTATTATAACGACGCGCTGCTGGTCGACATCCGCACCGGCTATGTCGTCGACACGGTGTACGACATCTTCTGGTAAGACCCGGAAGACCGACCTCGGGGTCCGCAGGCACGCCGCTTGCGGACCCCTTGTTTTTTGAGCCGCCCGCGGCAAAGTCGCGCGCATGGCTCTTTTTGCAAGGAAACCCAACGGCGCCTCGCCGCTGCGCCGCCAGTTCGGCGAAACCGTCGGGGCGCGGCTCGATGCCAATCCCGCGGTCAAGCGCTTCGCGGTCGACGGCGCGCAAATCTATCAGCACCCCGATTTCCTGGACGCCGCCACCTGCGACGCGCTCGTCGCGATGATCGACGCCAACAAGCGCCGCTCGACCGTGCTCGCCGAGGAGAACATCCAGGAGTTCCGCACGAGCGAAAGCTGCGACATGGACCGCTGGTCGCCCGACGTCCGCCCGACCGACGAGGCGATCGCGCACCTGCTCGGGATCGATCCGGTGCAAGGCGAGACGATGCAGGGCCAACGCTACGCCGTCGGCCAGCATTTCCGCGCGCATTTCGATTATTTCAACGAGAAGCAGGCCTATTGGCCGCAGATGATCGAGACCGGCGGGCAACGCACCTGGACCGCGATGATCTATCTCAACCATGTCGAGGAGGGCGGCGCGACCTGGTTCCCGCAGATCGGCATCCGCGTCGCGCCGAAGAAGGGCCTGCTGCTCGCCTGGAACAACATGAACCGCGACGGTAGCCGCAACACCGAGACGCTCCACGAGGGCATGCCCGTGGTGAGCGGCACCAAGTACATCGTGACCAAATGGTTTCGCGAGGGGAAGTGGATCAAGGCCTGACCCCAGCCTTTGCGCTGACCGCTCCGATTTGCGCTCCTCTGCCAAGCGCGTAGGAGGGCGGGCAATGAACACCGTCCTCAACATCAGCCATTCGATCCTCGGCCAGCCCTGGCGCTGGCGCATGCTCGAGACCGACGCGCGCGACCCCGGCTTCGCGCCCGACGATCTCGTCACGCAATTGCTGCTCGCGCGCGGCTGCCCGCGCGACGCGATCGACGCGCACAAGGCGCCGAGCATTCGCGGCTTCATGCCCGATCCCTCGATCTTCCGCGACATGGACCGCGCCGCCGACCGACTCGCCGATGCGGTGCAGGCGGGCGAGCAGCTCGCGATCTTCGGCGATTACGACGTCGACGGCGCGACCTCGGCCGCGCTGATGATCCTGCTGCTGCGCAATCTCGGGCTCGAGGCGCGGCCGTACATCCCCGACCGGATGCTCGAGGGCTATGGCCCGACCGGCGCAGCGCTGGTGCGGCTCAAGGACGAAGGCGCGACGCTGATCGTCACCGTCGATTGCGGCGCACAGGCGTTCGACGCGCTCGCGACGGCGCGCGATGCCGGCGTCGATGTACTGGTCGTCGATCACCACAAATGCGCCGCCGCGCTTCCGCATGCGCACGCGCTCGTCAATCCCAACCGGCTCGATGAGACCGAGGGCGCCGAGCACGGCCATCTCGCCGCGGTCGGCGTCGCCTTCCTGCTCGGCGCAGCGCTGATCCGCACGCTGCGCGGGCGCGGCTATTTCGCCGATCGCCCCGAACCCAAATTGCTCGATCTGCTCGATCTCGTCGCGCTCGGCACCGTGGCCGACGTCGCCGCCCTGCGCGGGCTCAACCGCGCGTTCGTCGCGCAGGGGCTCAAGGTGATGGCGCAGCGCCGCAACATCGGGCTCAACGCACTGATCACCGCGTCGCGCCTGACGCGCGCGCCGACCAGCACCGATCTGGGCTTCGCGCTCGGCCCGCGGATCAACGCCGGCGGACGCGTCGGCAAGTCCGATCTCGGCGTCCGCCTGCTCACCACGCGCGATCCCGCCGAGGCCGAGCGAATCGCGGTCGAGCTCGACCGCTTGAACGAGGAACGCCGCGCGATCGAAGGCATCGTCCAGGAAGCCGCCGAACTCATCGCACTCAATCAAAGCAACCGCGCGGTGCTCGTCGTCGCAGGGCATGGCTGGCACCCCGGCGTGATCGGCATCGTCGCGGGGCGCTTGAAGGAGAAATACGGCCGCCCTGCCCTCGTCATCGCGCTCGACGATGCCGGGCTCGGCAAGGGTTCGGGCCGCTCGATCAGCGGCGTTGACCTCGGTGCGGCGGTGCTTGCGGCGAAGGAGCAAGGCCTGCTCGTCGCGGGTGGCGGTCACGCGATGGCGGCCGGGCTGACGATCGCCGAGGATCACGTCGATGCCTTCGCGGCCTTCCTCAGCGAGCGACTCGAAGCTGCGGTCGCGCGCGCGATGGGCGACCGCGCGCTGCTGCTCGACGCGGTGCTGACCGCCGGCGGCGTCACCCCCGATCTCGTGACCGCGATGGAGCTCGGCGGTCCCTATGGCATGGGCTGGCCGCAGCCGCGCGTCGTCGCCGGGCCGGTGCGGATCATCAAGGCCGATGTGGTCGGCAACGGCCATGTCCGCGCGATCGTCGCGGGCGATGGCGGCGGGTCGCTCAAGGCCGTCGCCTTCCGCCAGGCCGACACCGCGCTCGGCCAGGCGCTGCTCGGCGCCGCGCCGCACCGCCGCCTGTGGCTCGCGGGCCGCGCCAAGATCGACGATTGGGGCTCGCGCCCAGCCGCCGAACTGCACATCGACGATGCGGCCTGGGCCGATTGAAGCGATTTCGTGCAAGAGATGGCTTGACCGGCGCGGCGAGTTTCCCTAACCGCCTCCAACCAACCGGCGACGCCGGCATGGCCCCTTCGTCTAGCGGTTAGGACGCGGCCCTTTCACGGCTGAAGCACGGGTTCGATTCCCGTAGGGGTCACCATCGCCAAACCAAAATCGTTGGGCCTTGTGACGGTGCGGCGAAATCCGCGTCCACATTTTGGTTTCTCCCTTTGTGTCGGCGCGAATGGACTGCCTCGGGTCTATCGGGACGATTGGTTGCCCTCTTTCGATCAGGGTCAGACACTCGACGGTCTCCGGCATAGGGGCTGCGCCAGCGCTACGCGGGCGTCGACCGAAGGGCGGCGGCGGGCGCTGCGTCGTGGCCGATGTCGAGCGGCTCAGCCGGTGGCATACGCAGCGCGGAATTGGCGAAAGGCGTCCACGACAGGGAGCGGTTCAGGTCTGATGCAGCCGATGCGCGCACCGTAGGGCGCGACGTTGCGTCGATGACTGCCGGCAGGCGGCTGATGTTCCGCGACGAAACAGGCGTCACCATCAACATGGTCCGATACCGGCGAGGGCCAGGTGCGCAAAGGGCAGCGCGTCAATGGCTTCGCGCTCGTTGGCGATCGGCGGATCACGGCCGTCTTGCCGGGCTCGACCGCAAGGGCATCATGACACCGCTGATCGTCGGTCAACCGATGAGCCGGGCGGTCTTGCTGGACTACGCCTGGCAGTCTCTGGTTCCCGCGCTCCAAAGGCGGTGACATCGTCAGATCCGTCCGCGTTTCGAGCCGTAAGGACACCGAGACCGCACAGATCATCGCCCACAAAGGCGCGACGTCGCGCTTCCTCCCGCGCTACTCACCCGGTCTGAACCCGATCGAAATGGCCATCTCCAAGGCAAAAAATCGCTCCGGACGCTGGGACCGCATCGGTCACCGTGTCGATCTGTTTCCGCCCGACGAATGCCGAAACTGGCTTCGTTATGCCGAAGGGACGCCGACAGGGTCGCCAGCCGCTATAAAAATCCATTTTGGCTCGAAGGCGTACAAATTATAACCAGAATCGCCTTAGTTATACTCCGTCTGCTTGACGACCCGCAAAATCGTCGCTCGCTCAAGCCATGATTCTGTAATCTGCAGGATCGATGACGCGGAAGTTGTCCGAAACCTGATCGCA
>NZ_JASJVC010000064.1:0-20316 GCF_035019905.1 Sphingomonas sp. 10B4
TCATGTTGGAACATGAATCGCTTCCGGACCACAACGCAACCTCTTTTCCGGCATCGGCGGCGTACAATTGTCGTGCCGCCGCGTCCCGAGCGCGCGCTTCCGATTTGCCTCGGGCACCGCTTTCGGCTATGCGCGCCGCCTTCCCCGGCAGCATGCCAGGGAATCGCGGGAGGCGGAGCTATGGCCCCGCCGCATGGACCGCTAAACTTGAAAGAGAGTGAGACCGCCACATGGCAAAAAAGATTACCGGCTATATCAAGCTGCAGGTTCCTGCAGGCAAGGCCAACCCCTCCCCGCCGATCGGCCCTGCGCTGGGTCAGCGCGGCGTCAACATCATGGAATTCTGCAAGGCGTTCAACGCATCGACCGGCGACCAGGAAGTCGGCACGCCGCTGCCGACCGTGATCACCGTCTATGCCGACCGTTCGTTCTCGTTCGAGACCAAGACGCCGCCGGCATCGTACCTCATCAAGAAGGCTGCCAACATCAAGTCGGGCTCGAAGGAGCCGGGCAAGGTTTCGGGTGGCAAGATCTCGCGCGCTCAGCTCGCCGATATCGCGACTGCGAAGATGAAGGATCTCAACGCCAACGATCTCGAAGCCGCGACGCGGATCATCGAAGGCAGCGCCCGCGCGATGGGCCTCGAAGTGGTGGAGGGCTGAGCTCATGGCATTCGTAAGCAAGAAGCAGAAGGCCATCACGCTCGATCGTGAGAAGCTCCACGGCATCGACGAAGCGATCGCCCTCGCCAAGTCGGGTGCGACCTCGAAGTTCGACGAGACGATCGAAGTCGCGCTCAACCTCGGCGTCGATCCGCGCCACGCCGACCAGATGGTCCGCGGTGTCGTCACGCTGCCCAAGGGCACCGGCAAGACCGTCCGCGTTGGCGTGTTCGCCAAGGGCGCGAAGGCTGACGAAGCCCGTGCGGCTGGCGCCGACGTCGTCGGTGCGGAAGACCTGATGGAGCTCGTCCAGGGCGGCACGATCGATTTCGATCGCTGCATCGCGACCCCGGACATGATGGGCATCGTCGGTCGTCTCGGCAAGATCCTGGGTCCGAAGGGCCTGATGCCGAACCCGAAGCTCGGCACGGTCACGATGAACGTCGCCGCTGCGGTCGAAGCTGCCAAGGGCGGCCAGATCGAATATCGCGTCGAGAAGGCCGGTATCATCCACTCGGGCATCGGCAAGGCGTCGTTCCCGGCGGAAGACCTGCGCGCGAACTTCGACGCACTGGTCGACGCGATCGTCAAGGCCAAGCCGACCGGCGCCAAGGGCAAGTATGTCAAGAAGGTCGCCGTCAGCTCGACGATGGGCGCCGGCATCAAGGTCGACGTCGCCGAGGTTTCGGCCGCTTAAATCTTTCGGGATTTTTGCGACAAGATCGAGGGCCGGGGGAAACCCCGGCCCTTTTTCTTTGTCTTATCCCCTCCCCTGAAGGGAGGCGCGCGCATGATTTCGAGCGCGATTTGCAATTCCCCGCCACCTGCCCTATATAAGCGTTGCTACAGTTCGCAAATCGACGGTCTAGGGCGCTTTGCGGCACCATCTTCCTTCTTTCTCTGCTGATTTCGGCAACCGCTGACGCGGCTCTTCGCGTCGGCCCCACAAGAAGGATCATGTTATGACCATCGGAACCGTAAAGTTTTTCAACGCAGACAAGGGCTATGGCTTCATCGCGCCTGAAGGCGGCGGCGAAGACGCGTTCGTGCACATCACCGCCGTCGAGCGCGCCGGCATGGCGACGCTCGATAAGGACCAGCGCGTCCAGTACGAGCTCGAGCAGGACAAGCGCGGCAAGATGTCGGCTGTGAACCTGCAGCACGCCTAATCGCGTCTGCTAAAAGAAAGGGCGGTCCGGTTCTCCGGGCCGCCCTTTTTTTGTGCCTAGCGCAGCGCCGCCGTAACCGCCGCCTGGCAATCGAAGCGCTGCGGCGTCGACCCGCCCGCGCTCGGATCGATCTTGGTGATGCCGAGCGCCTGGCCAAGCGAGCGCCCGAGCACCTTGAACACGCCCCCGGCGCTCGGCTTGTCGCTCGCGCCGACACCTGCGACCGAGATGCTCGGCGCGCTCAGCGTGCCACCGACTTGGATCGGATCGGCGATCCGCAACAGCGCGCGGCTCTTGGTCGTGCCCGCAAGCGTCAGCGCGATCCGTTCGCCGTCGAGCACGATCCGCCCCGTCCCGCGCCCGACCGAACTGCCCGTATCGATTTCGAGCGGGCGCGGCACGAGCACACCGTTCGAACCGCGGAAGTCGGCGATCAGGCATTGCAGCGGGACGGTTTCGCTCGGCCCGCTGATCGCATGCGCGACGGCGCCGCTCAGGCTTTGCCCGAGCACATCGGCGATCATCCGCTGGACATGCCCCTGCGTCGCGACGATCGCCGCCTTGCCGCTGCCGTGCGCAAGCGCCTCGCGCACCGTCTCGCCCTGCCCGCTGAGCACGATATGCCCGCGGACTTGCCCGCCGATCATGTCGGGCTTGCCGACGAGGCGCTCGAGCGTCAGCCCGGCGAGCCGCATGTCGATCGCGAGCTTGGGCAAGCCGCTGCGATGATCGACGCGCACCGTGCCCGTCATCCGCCCGTTCGCGAGTGTGGCAACGACATCGCTGACGGTCAGCATCCGATTGTCGAGGTTGAGCGTGCCCGACAGGCTTTCGAACACCGTGCCGCCCTTCGACAGCACATGATCGGCCGCGAAGCGGATCGTCCCGTCGGTCTTCCACAGCTTCGACAGGTCGATCCGCGTGGGCGGAATCACGCGCGGGCCGATCCGCGCGAGCCGCGCTGCGGCTTCGGCGCGCCCCTTGCTGTCGGCGAGATCGTCGAAATCGAATTGCGACGCGTGGATCCGCGCGTCGATCGCGGTGCGGATGCCGTATTTGTGGACGGTCGCACGCGCAGTGAGGCGCGAGCGGCCGATCGTGCCGGCAAGCCGGTCGATATACCAGTCGCGCGCGTCGTGGCGGATCGCGCCGTTGAGATCGATCGGCTGCGTCCCGAACAGCCCTGCCTCGATCAGATAATCGAGGTTCTTGAGCGTCGGCGCCTGCGCACGCAGCGTCGCGCTGAAGTGGCGCGTGTCGAGCACGCCCCGCATGGTCCCCTGCGCCGCGAAATCGAGCGCCGACGAGGAAAGCTTCACCGCAAACGGATATGGCGCGGTCGGGTCGATCCCCGCGATCCGACCGCCGCTCAGCGCGAGCGTCGCGGGGGTCTCGCGGAAGCTGCCCTTCGCCGCGAGCCGCAACCCGTGCGTCGCATCGACCGACAGCGGGCCTGCAACGACGAGTTGGCGCTTGGCATCGCGCAGCACGATCTGCGTGTTGGTGACGCTGAGGTCGGAAAGGCTCGGGCGGCTCGTTCCGCCTTGCTTCGGCTTGCTGCCGTCGGGCTCCCAGTTTGCGCGCCCGCTCGCGTCGCGGACCAGCGCGATCCGCGCGCCGTCGATGGCGATGCGATCGGGCCGGAACCGCCCGGTTAGGAGCGCCAGCACCGGCACGCGCACGCGCAGCGCCGACACGCGGACGAAATCGCCCTGCCCGGCCCAGGCCGGCTGCGCGATCCGCACATCGCGCAGCGCGACGACCGGCGTGTAGGAGAAGACACCATCGCGCGTGACCGAGCCGACCGCGACCTTGGTGTGGAGCGCGGCGGACACGCGGTTCTCGACCACGCCGCGCAGCAGCCCGACTGGAAACGCGCCGAGCGCGAGCACGAGCACGCCGATCGCAGCAGCCAGGGCGGCGCCGATCGCGAGCGCTGGGCGGTGCCAGCCTTTGGCGGGTTGGATGGATGGCGGCAGGGGGTCTGAAGGTGTCGTCACGCGTCTGAAACCCAGACGCCGCCGGATTGTTGCACGCCCGACATGATTTCGTGCGGCCGGCCTGCGGCGCGCGCAATCGCCGCGCAGACCACCCTCCCCGCGGCCGCAAAATCACGCTAGCGGCGGAGCCGACACCGCCGCAGCACGTTGGCTGCGGAAAGGAGAAACCACCGCGATGCCGCATGCCAGCCAGATCGTCGAATGTACCGGCCCCGAATCCCCGCACGCCTTCGACATCATCCCGCTCCAGCCCCGCAACGGCGCGCTCGATGCGGCGTGCCCGGTGTGCAAGGGGCACGGCCAGTGGAACCTCGAGATCGACTTGGTCAGCTTCCGCAGCAAGCGCGCGATCTGCAACCACTGCCAGGGCGCGGGCTGGGTCGAGACGGGCGACGACCCGCACGGCGTCCCCGATATCGAACGCGACGCGGCTGGCCATCCGCGCTGGTACACGCGGATCGTGCCCGACGTGCCGCAGGAATCGTAACGCCCCCCAACCGTCACCCCGGCCCCGTGCGGGATGCACGCACGCCGACCCCAGCGCGCGCGTCACGGTAGACCCCGGGACAAGCCCGGGGTGACGGTCAGACGGTCGGACTAAGCGATAACCTTGTCGAGCGCGGTGCAGAACGCCTTCATCTCGGCGCTCGAACCGACGGTGACGCGGCTGACCGTCGGCCAGATCGGCCACGACCGCCCGATCTCGACGCTCTGCTTGCGGAACGCCGCCTGCATGTCCTTGGCAGCCCGCGTCTTCCAGTCGATCATGAACATGTTGGCGTTGGTCGGAAACACGCTCACGCCGCGCGCCTTGAGATGATCGAGCGTCAGCCCACGCGCGCTCTGCATCTCGGCGCGGCGTGCGGCGATCAGCGGGGCGGCGGTGAGGCTGGCGGTCGCGCACGCCAGGCTGGTGACGGGCAACGCCCCCGACTGCATCCCGCCGTCATAGCGCATCATCTTGGTGAGATTGGCCGGATTGGTGATGACATAGCCCATCCGCAGCCCGGCCATGCCGAACAGCTTGGAGAAGGTGCGCATCACGATCACGTCGGGATGCTTCACCGCGAGCGACGAGGCGACGGGCACGCCGGCGAAGTGCGTATACGCCTCGTCGATCAGCACCATCGATCCCGCCGGCTTGTTGGCGATCAACCACTCGATATCGGCGAGCGGGGTGATCGTGCCGGTCGGGTTGTTGGGCGTACAGATGTAATAGAGCCCGGCATCGGGGTTGGCGGCGAGCATCGCTTCGACGTCGTGCGTATACTCGGCAGTCAGCGGCACCGCCTTGACCGGCGCGCCGAGCCACGCGGCGGTGCGCCCGGCGAGTTCGAAGGTCGGATCGGCGGTGACGAGGCCCTTGGTCGGCGAACAATAGGTGACGACCGCGCGGCAGAGCGGATCGCTCGACCCCGGCCAGGGCGCGACATGGTCGAACGGTACACCCTCGACCGACATGACCGCCTTAATGAAATCGCTGCGCTCGTCATGCGGCGAATAGCGGTTGCCCATCGCGATCATCGCAGCGGCGGCCTTTTGGCCGGGGGCAAGCGGGCCGGTCCAGCATTCGTTCGCCCCGATGCGGACCTTGGCGGTCGGCGCCGGATCGGGCACGCCGCCCGAGGCGAACGCCGGTCGCCCGACCGACGCGGCCAGCGCGCCGACGCCGAACACCGCGGCGATCCGCGCCAGATCGCGCCGCGCAAAGCCGCGGGTGAGCAGGTCGTCCTGCGCCTCGGCGCCGAGCGTTGCGGTGGTGGTGATGGTGATGGTAGCTTCGGTCATTGAATCGGCCCCCTGCTTAAAGCGGTTTTCGATTCCGTCCTGCATGGACTCGTGCGGTCCTTGATGCCGAGTGTTCCGCAGTTTCGATGCAAAAGCTACAGGCAGTCGAAGAAAAACCGCAGTCCGCCACCCCGGCGAAAGCGGGTGTGACGATGAACCGGGCGTTGACTTTCCCCCCTCATCCGCTAAAGGCCGCGCTCTCCCGTCACGCCTCGGCGCGGCGGGACCGTCCAAGACAGTAGGTGATCGGGATTTGCCCGGTCTTAATTTCCTGCCGAGACGGGGACCAGGATTACAACCGCTCTCGGCCCAGCCGCGACCGGTCTGACGCCCTCCATCAAACGGGGCGACGCTCCCATTCCCCATCGCTGGACAATTCCGGGTGCAACAGCGCCCGGTTTGTAACCGGTCGTGCCGCGTAAGCGACACGGCCAAACGTGGAGAATGGCATGGATCGCGCTCAAAAGACCGAGCTCGTCGCCGAGCTGAACCACAATTTTGCCGAAGTCGGCGTGGTGGTCGTCACCCGCAACCTCGGCATGACGGTGGCTCAGTCGACCAAGCTGCGGAACGCAATGCGTGACGCAGGGGCGAGCTATAAGGTCTCGAAGAACAAGCTTGCCAAGATCGCACTGGCCGACACCGACTATGCTTCGTTGAGCGAAATGCTCACCGGGCCGGTCGGTCTGGCCACCTCCATCGACCCCGTCGCGGCTGCCAAGGTGGCCGTCGACTTCGCGAAGACGAACGACAAGTTCGAAATCGTTGGTGGTGCGATGGGTGCGACCGTCCTCGACGTAGAAGGTGTCAAGTCCCTCGCGACGATGCCGTCGCTGGATGAACTGCGTGCGAAGATCGTGGGCCTCCTGGTTGCTCCTGCAACCAAGCTCGCGACGATCACGCAGGCGCCAGCTGCCCAGCTCGCGCGCGTGCTTGCCGCCTATGCGGAAAAGGACACGGCGGACGCCTGATTTCAGGCCTTCGAGATTTCAAACCCGAACTGATTTTACTGGAGAATACACATGGCAGACCTGAACGCGCTGGTTGACCAGCTTTCCGCCCTGACCGTCATCGAAGCAGCTGATCTCTCGAAGCTGCTCGAAGAGAAGTGGGGCGTCTCGGCCGCTGCTGCTGTTGCAGCGGCTCCTGCTGCTGGCGGCGGCGCTGCTGCACCGGCTGCTGAAGAGCAGACCGAATTCGACGTCATCCTCACCGGCGACGGCGGCAAGAAGATCAACGTCATCAAGGAAGTCCGTGCGATCACCGCGCTCGGCCTGACCGAAGCCAAGACGCTGGTCGAGTCGGCTCCGAAGGCGATCAAGGAAGGCGTGTCGAAGGACGAAGCCGCCAAGATCAAGGCGCAGCTGGAAGCAGCCGGCGCGACCGTCGAGGTCAAGTAAGCTGAAGCGGGAGTGCGATTTAGCCTCGGCTAAATCGCACTCCCGCGAAGCCGGCCGGCGCGGCTTGCCGCGTCCGACGTCATGGGCTTTGCCCATGACGGCTTGCCACAGAAAAGGGGCGACACCACGCGGTGTCGCCCCTTTTTTCGTTCCGACCCGCACCGCACCCCCCGAACCCGGGAGCGGAAATCCTAAGCTGACACGGTGTATTCGATCGCGCTCACCGTATCGTACATCCGCGCAGCGCTATCGATGCGGAACGGCGCGAGCTTGCCCCCTGCCCCGCGATCGATGCCGATGACATAAGAGCGCGCGGTCTGGCCGCTGCCGCCGCCCGCCCACGCATAATGCGCGTTGATCGTAAGCACGGGAACGAACAGCGCCTTGCCGCCGACGTCCATCACCTCGAGCGTCGCCTTGGGATGCATCGCCATGCCGCCGAGTTCGACAGAGACGCCAGCCGGCAGATCGAACGGGGTCGTGATCGGCTGCGCGATCGGCGCGGCGAACAGCGCCTCGATCACCGCATCCTGCTGCGCCCCCGCGCTCAGCAAGCGAATGTCGAGCCGAACCCCCGTCGCGGCGACATCGCCGGCGTTGCGCAGCACGATCAGATATTCGACCGCGGCGCTCAGCAAATTGGTGCCGGCGCGCTTCGGGGTCAGCTCGAACACAATCGACGCGCGATCGGCCGGGGCGGCATCGGGCACGACCGCGACTGGGAGAGGAGCCTCCGCAACCGTGCTTGTAGCAGGCACCGCCGGAGGAGCCGCTTGGGGCGCGACGGCTGCGAGCTCGACACCCGCTGGCGCAACGGGTTCGGCCACGGTCTCGTCCTCATAGGCCACGACGTCCTGCGCGCCACGCCGGCGCCACCACAGTCCCAGACCAATCGCGACGATCAGCGCGAGCCCGCCCCCGACAGCAGGCCACAGCCACGCGCTTGCGCCGTCCGCTGGCGCGATCGCTGCCGCCGCTGCCGCGCTCGACTGCGGCGTCGGAGCTGGGGTCGGCGTTGTCGTGGCGACAGGCGAAGGCACGACGGTTGACACAGCGACCGGAGCCGCCGGAATAATTGGCGTTGGCGTCGCGCTGGCACGCGGTGCTGGCGTTCGCTCGGGCGCTGGCGTCGCGCGCGCCGTGGGCGTGGTGCGCGCAGGCGTCGTGGTCGCGCGCGGCGTCGTGGTCGTGCGGACCGTCGGCGCCACGGCGGGCGGCGCGACGGTCTGGGTCTCGACCGGACGCGGGTTGGTCGTCGGCTCGGGCGTCGGCGAGATCCGCGGCGCCGGCCGGTTCGACGGCAAGCTGAACGAATCGAGCCCCTGCAAGGGTTGCGCAGGCACGCTGTTCTGCGCGAGCGCGGGGCTGCCAAACGCCGTCAGGCTGGTGGCGACGAGGAGGGATACAAAGACAAAGCGTTTCACAGCGCCGGGCATAGCGATAAAACCCCGGCTGCCAAGGATTGCTGCGCCGAGCGGTTCGCCGCAGCCCCCCCCCGACGCCACGCGACTGCGTTGACACGCTCGCGCCGTCGACCTATATAGCGCACTCAACCAAAACCGTCGGGAAATGATGTGCCGTCGCGCAGTGCATCGATCGTATTGATGGTTAGGGTTTCTCGAGACGCATGAAAGCTGCTGTTTTCCGTTTGCGCGGACAACACGCGGCTTTTTGTCGTTTCCAGTTTGCACGCCCGCCCGGTGGATTCCGGGCCGAATTTCAGGCTTGAGGGCAGAAAACTCCATGGCAACCAAGGCAATCGACGGTAGCACGCCCACGCGGCGCGCCGAGAGCGGCACGGCAAAGCGCCGGATCCGCAAGGTGTTCGGCAACATCCACGAAGTGGTGCAGATGCCGAACCTGATCGAGGTTCAGCGCGAATCCTACGAACAGTTCCTCCGCTCCGATCCGTCGATCGGCTATGTCTCGGGTCTCGAGAAGACGCTGCGCAGCGTCTTCCCGATCCGCGATTTCGCCGGCACCGCCGAGCTCGACTTCGTCAATTACGAGCTCGAGCCCCCCAAGTTCGACACCGACGAGTGCCGTCAGCGCGGCATCACTTATGCAGCCCCGATGCGCGTCACGCTGCGCCTGATCGTGTTCGAGGTCGATGCCGATACCGATTCGCGCTCGGTCCTCGATATCAAGGAGCAGGACGTCTACATGGGCGACATGCCCCTGATGACGGGCAACGGCACCTTCATCATCAACGGCACCGAGCGTGTCATCGTCTCGCAGATGCACCGGTCGCCGGGCGTGCTGTTCGACCATGACCGCGGCAAGACGCACGCCTCAGGCAAGTATCTCTTCGCGGCGCGCGTGATCCCGTATCGCGGTTCGTGGCTCGATTTCGAGTTCGACGCCAAGGACATCGTCAACGTCCGCATCGATCGCAAGCGCAAGCTGCCCGTCACGGCGCTGCTGTATGCGCTCGGCATGACCGGCGAGGAGATCCTCAACCAATTCTACAACCGCGTGACCTTCGTCCGCGGCCAGGGTGGCTGGATCATCCCGTTCCAGGCCGAGAACTGGCGTGGCCAGAAGCCGATGTACGACATCATCGATGCCAAGACCGGCGAAGTGGTGTTCCCCAACGGCCAGAAGATCTCGCCGCGCGCCGCCAACAAGTCGGCCAAGGACGGTCTCACCGACCTGCTGATCCCTACGGAAGAAATCTTCGGCCGCTACAGCGCCTATGACCTCATCAACGAGACCACTGGCCAGATCTACATCGAAGCCGGCGACGAAGTCTCGGCCGAGAATCTCGAACTGCTCGACCAGGCCGGCATCGACCGGATCGAACTGCTCGACATCGATCACATCGCGACCGGCGCATGGATCCGCAACACGCTCAAGGTCGACAAGGCCGAAGAGCGCGAGCAAGCATTGTCGGACATCTACCGCGTGATGCGCCCCGGCGAGCCGCCGACGCTCGAGACCGCAGAGTCGCTGTTCAGCGGCCTGTTCTTCGATCCCGACCGTTACGATCTGTCGGCCGTGGGCCGTGTGAAGTTGAACATGCGCCTCGACCTCGACGCCGAGGACACGGTCACCACGCTGCGCACCGAGGATATCCTCGCGGTCATCAAGACGCTGGTCGATCTGAAGGACGGCAAGGGCGACATCGACGATATCGATAACCTCGGTAACCGTCGTGTCCGTTCGGTCGGCGAGCTGCTCGAGAACCAGTATCGCGTCGGCCTGCTCCGCATGGAGCGCGCCGTTAAGGAGCGTATGTCGTCGGTCGACGTGTCGACGGTGATGCCGAACGACCTGATCAACGCCAAGCCGGCGGTTGCCGCGGTCCGCGAATTCTTCGGCTCGTCGCAGCTGTCGCAGTTCATGGATCAGACCAACCCGCTGTCCGAAGTCACCCACAAGCGCCGCGTGTCGGCGCTTGGACCGGGTGGTCTGACGCGTGAGCGCGCCGGCTTCGAAGTCCGCGACGTTCACCCGACGCACTATGGCCGCATCTGCCCGATCGAGACGCCGGAAGGCCCGAACATCGGTCTGATCAACTCGCTGGCGTCGTTCAGCCGCGTCAACAAGTACGGCTTCATCGAGACGCCATACCGCAAGGTCGTGGATCACAAGGTCACCGACGACGTCGTCTATCTGTCGGCGATGGAAGAGGCCAAGCACACGATCGCGCAGGCCAATGCCGAGCTCGATTCGTCGAACGGCTTTGTCGAGGAACTGGTCTCGTCGCGTCAGGCTGGCGAATTCCTGATGGCGATCCCGAACAACATCACGTTGATGGACGTCAGCCCCAAGCAGCTCGTCTCGGTCGCCGCATCGCTCATTCCGTTCCTGGAAAACGATGACGCCAACCGCGCACTGATGGGCTCGAACATGCAGCGTCAGGCCGTGCCGCTCGTCCAGGCCGAGGCGCCGTTCGTCGGCACCGGCATGGAAGAGACCGTCGCGCGTGACTCTGGTGCTGCCATCTCCGCACGGCGTGCGGGCGTGGTCGACCAGGTCGACGCGGCGCGTATCGTCATTCGCGCAACCGGCGAGATCGATGCCGGCCAGTCGGGCGTCGACATCTACACGCTGATGAAGTTCCAGCGCTCGAACCAGAACACCTGCATCAACCAGCGTCCGCTGGTGAAGGTGGGCGATGTGGTCACCGCTGGCGACGTGCTCGCCGACGGTCCGTCGACCGAGTTCGGCGAGCTCGCGCTCGGCCGGAACACGCTCGTCGCGTTCATGCCGTGGAACGGCTACAACTATGAGGATTCGATCCTCATCTCCGAGCGCATCGTGAAGGACGACGTGTTCACGTCGATCCACATCGAAGAGTTCGAAGTGATGGCGCGCGACACCAAGCTCGGGCCGGAAGACATCACGCGCGACATCCCCAACGTCGGCGAGGAAGCGCTTCGCAACCTCGACGAAGCGGGCATCGTGTACATTGGTGCCGAGGTCGAGCCGGGCGATATCCTCGCGGGCAAGATCACGCCGAAGGGCGAAAGCCCGATGACGCCGGAGGAAAAGCTCCTGCGCGCCATCTTCGGTGAAAAGGCGTCGGACGTGCGCGATACGTCGCTGCGCCTGCCGCCGGGCGTGGCCGGTACCGTCGTCGAGGTCCGGGTGTTCAACCGCCACGGCATCGACAAGGACGAGCGCGCGATGGCGATCGAGCGCGAGGAGATCGAGCGCCTGAAGAAGGACTCGGACGACGAGCGCACCATCCTGAACCGTGCGACCTGGTCGCGCCTCAAGGAAATGCTGCTCGGCCAGACCGCGACCGCCGTTCCCAAAAACGGCCCGAAGAAGGGCGTGGTCATCGACCAGGACGTGCTCGACTCGGTCGACCGTCACGAGTGGTGGAAGTTCGCTGTCGCCGACGACAAGACCCAGAGCGATCTGGAAGCGGTCAAGGTGCAGTATGACGACGCCGTCAAGGTGATCGTGGACAAGTTCCAGGATCGTCGCGACAAGCTCGAGCGTGGCGACGAGCTGCCGCCAGGCGTGCTCAAGATGGTCAAGGTGTTCGTCGCGGTGAAGCGCAAGCTGCAGCCGGGCGACAAGATGGCCGGCCGTCACGGCAACAAGGGCGTGATCTCGCGGATCCTGCCGGCGGAGGACATGCCGTTCCTCGCCGACGGTACCCCGGTCGACATCGTGCTCAACCCGCTGGGCGTGCCGTCGCGCATGAACGTCGGTCAGATCTTCGAGACGCATCTCGGCTGGGCTGCCCGTAACCTCGGTCAGCAGATCTACACGCAGCTCGAAGAGTGGCGTGAGGCCAACCCCGAGCCCGCAGCGGGCGACATGCCCGACGCGGTCAAGGCACGGCTGCTCGAAGTGTACGGCGAGCATTACGCCGCGGACATCGAGGCACGCGATGCGAGCCAGATCATCGAACTCGCGCAGAACCTGCGGACCGGCGTGCCGATGGGCACCCCCGTGTTCGACGGCGCGCGCGAAGCCGATGTGTCCGACATGCTCGAACTGGCGGGTCTGCACTCGTCGGGTCAGTCGGAGCTGTTCGACGGTCGCACCGGCGACATGTTCGATCGGCGCGTGACGGTGGGCATCATCTACATGCTCAAGCTCCACCATCTGGTTGACGACAAGATCCACGCCCGGTCGATCGGGCCGTACTCGCTCGTCACGCAGCAGCCGCTGGGTGGTAAGGCGCAGTTCGGTGGTCAGCGCTTCGGCGAGATGGAGGTCTGGGCGCTCCAGGCCTACGGCGCGGCGTACACCTTGCAGGAAATGCTCACGGTGAAGTCGGACGACGTGGTCGGGCGCACCAAGGTCTATGAGGCGATCGTCAAGGGTGACGACACGTTCGAGGCCGGCATTCCGGAGAGCTTCAACGTGCTCGTCAAGGAAATGCGCTCGCTGGGTCTGAACATCGAGCTCACCACCACCGAGCAGTTCGACACCGACGGCGTCGCGATCGCGGCGGAGTGAGGACTGAATGATGCGGCGATGGAAGGTCCTGTCGTATGTCTTCACGGGCATGTTCTGCATTGCGGCCCGCCCCGCGATGCAGCTGATCGACAGGGCCATCCATCAGCATGGCTGGCAAATTAGCCGAGATCTGCTTCTCGGCGTCGGCTGGTTCGTTGCAGCCGTCGTATTGATGATCTGGGCTACGGAACGATGGGGTCGACCCCCCGCAGGCCAGAACAAGAGCTTCACCTCCGTAGAGGGAATGTAAAATGAACGAACTGACCAATTTCGCGAACCCGGTCGTCAAGGCCGAGACCTTCGACCAGATCCAGATCGGCATCGCCAGCCCGGACAAGATCCGCAGCTGGTCGTTCGGCGAGATCAAGAAGCCCGAGACCATCAACTATCGCACGTTCAAGCCCGAGCGTGACGGCCTGTTCTGCGCGCGCATCTTCGGTCCGATCAAGGATTACGAGTGCCTGTGCGGCAAGTACAAGCGCATGAAGTATAAGGGCATCGTCTGCGAGAAGTGCGGCGTCGAGGTCACCGTCTCGAAGGTCCGCCGTGAGCGCATGGGCCATATCGAGCTCGCTGCCCCGGTCGCGCACATCTGGTTCCTCAAGTCGCTGCCGTCGCGCATCGGCCTGCTGCTCGACATGCAGCTCAAGCAGCTCGAGCGCGTGCTGTACTTCGAGGCGTATATCGTGATCGAGCCGGGCATCACCCCGCTCGAAAAGTATCAGCTGATGACCGAGGACGAGCTCCTCGACGCGCAGGACGAATATGGCGAAGACGCCTTCTCGGCCGGCATCGGCGCGGAAGCCGTGCGCATCATGCTGCAGGACTTGGATCTCGAGGGCGAGCGCAAGGAGCTCCTTGAGGAGCTCGCGGTCACCAAGTCCGAGCTCAAGCCCAAGAAGATCATCAAGCGCCTCAAGGTCGTCGAGAGCTTCATCGATTCGGGCAACCGCCCCGAGTGGATGATCCTCGAAGTCGTGCCGGTCATCCCGCCCGAGCTGCGTCCGCTCGTGCCGCTCGACGGTGGCCGCTTCGCGACGTCGGATCTGAACGATCTGTATCGCCGCGTGATCAACCGCAACAACCGCTTGAAGCGCCTGATGGAGCTCCGCGCGCCGGACATCATCGTCCGCAACGAGAAGCGCATGCTGCAGGAGGCCGTCGACGCATTGTTCGATAACGGTCGCCGCGGTCGCACGATCACGGGCGCCAACAAGCGTCCGCTCAAGTCGCTGTCCGACATGCTCAAGGGCAAGCAGGGCCGCTTCCGCCAGAACCTTCTCGGCAAGCGCGTCGATTATTCGGGTCGTTCGGTCATCGTCACCGGTCCGGAACTCAAGCTGCACCAGTGCGGCCTGCCCAAGAAGATGGCGCTCGAGCTGTTCAAGCCGTTCATCTACGCCCGTCTCGATGCCAAGGGTCTCTCGATGACCCTCAAGCAGGCGAAGAAGTGGGTCGAGAAGGAGCGCAAGGAAGTCTGGGACATCCTCGACGAGGTGATCCGCGAGCATCCGGTCATGCTCAACCGCGCCCCGACGCTTCACCGTCTCGGCATCCAAGCGTTCGAGCCCGTGCTGATCGAGGGCAAGGCGATCCAGCTGCACCCGCTCGTCTGCTCGGCCTTCAACGCCGATTTCGACGGCGATCAGATGGCGGTCCACGTCCCGCTGTCGCTGGAAGCACAGCTCGAAGCGCGCGTCCTGATGATGTCGACCAACAACATCCTCTCGCCCGCCAACGGCAAGCCGATCATTGTGCCGTCGCAGGACATGGTGCTGGGTCTGTATTACCTCTCGATGCTCAAGGAGAATGAGCCGGGCCAGGGCATGATGATTTCCGACATGTCGGAAGTCCATCAGGCGCTCGAAGCCGGTGCGGTCACCTTGCACACCAAGATCATCAGCCGCGTCCCGCAGACCGATGAAAAGGGCAACCAGTACCTCAAGCGCTATGAGACCACCCCTGGTCGCATGCTGCTCGGCGAGTGCCTGCCGCAGTCGTCGAAGGTGCCGTTCGATACCGTCAACCGCCTCCTCACCAAGAAGGACGTGGGCGACGTGATCGACGAGGTCTATCGTCACACCGGCCAGAAGGACACGGTGCTGTTCGCCGACGCGATCATGAGCCTTGGGTTCAAGCACGCGTTCAAGGCCGGCATCTCGTTCGGCATGGACGACATGATCATTCCGGATGCCAAGATCGCATTGGTCGACGAGACCAAGGGCCTGGTGAAGGACTTCGAGCAGCAATATCAGGACGGCCTGATCACGCAGCAGGAGAAGTACAACAAGGTGATCGACGCATGGAGCCGTTGCGGCGACCAGGTGGCGAACGCCATGATGGACGAGATCAAGGCGGTTAAGCATTACGAGGACGGCCCCAACAAGGGTCGCGAGAAGCCGATCAACTCGATCTACATGATGGCCCACTCGGGTGCGCGTGGTTCGCAGGCGCAGATCAAGCAGCTTGCCGGCATGCGCGGCCTGATGGCCAAGCCGTCGGGCGAGATCATCGAGACGCCGATCATCTCGAACTTCAAGGAAGGTCTGACCGTCCTCGAATACTTCAACTCGACCCACGGTGCCCGTAAGGGCCTCGCGGATACGGCGTTGAAGACGGCAAACTCGGGCTACCTCACGCGTCGTCTGGTCGACGTGTCGCAGGACTGCGTGATCATGGAGCTCGACTGCGGCACGACCCGCGCGCTGGAAATGCGCGCGATCGTCCAGGGCGGCTCGACGATCGCGTCGCTCGGCGAGCGCATCCTCGGTCGCACGACCGCGGAGGACATCATCGACAGCAAGACCGGCGAGGTCGTCATCCCCTCGGGCACGCTGCTCGACGAGCCGATGATCCTGCAGATCGAGGCGATCGGCACGCAATCGTGCAAGATCCGCTCGCCGCTCGTCTGCGAGACCAAGATCGGCGTTTGCGGCAAGTGCTACGGGCGCGATCTCGCCCGCGGTACGCCGGTCAACATCGGTGAAGCGGTCGGCGTCATCGCCGCCCAGTCGATCGGTGAGCCGGGCACGCAGCTGACGATGCGTACCTTCCACATCGGTGGTGCGGCACAGCTCAACGAGCAGTCGAACCTCGAGGCGCTCTCGGACGGCACGATGGAATATCGCGACCTGCGCACCATCACCGACCAGCGCGGCCGTCGCGTCGTGCTGTCGCGCTCGGGCGAAGTCGCGATCATGGACATGGATGGCCGCGAGCGCGCGGTGCATCGTCTCCCCTACGGCGCATACGTGCTGTTCGACGACGGTCACATCGTGTCGAAGGGCGATCGTCTGGCCGAATGGGATCCGTTCACCATGCCGGTGATTACCGAGAATGGCGGCATCGTGAAGTATGTCGATCTGATCGAGGGCAAGACGCTCACCGAGCAGGCCGACGAAGCGACCGGCATCTCGCAGCGGGTCGTGACCGAAAACCGCGGCATCGCCAGCAAGAAGGAGGATCTTCGTCCGCGCCTGACCCTCACGGGTGAAAGCGCCGAGGAATCGGGCCGGTACATGCTGGTCGCGGGCGCAACGCTCTCGGTCGAGGATGGCGCGATGGTTCAGGGCGGCGACGTCTTGGCGCGTGTCAGCCGCGAAAGCGCCAAGACGCGCGACATCACCGGCGGTCTGCCGCGTGTTGCCGAGCTGTTCGAAGCGCGCAAGCCGAAGGAAAATGCGATCATCGCAAAGGTCTCGGGCCGTGTCGTGTTCGGCAAGGACTATAAGGCCAAGCGCAAGATCGGCATTCAGCCCGAGGACGGCAGCGAGGTCGTCGAGTATCTGGTGCCCAAGTCGAAGGTCATCGACGTGCAGGAAGGCGATTACGTCAAGCGCGGCGACAATTTGATCGGCGGATCGCCTGATCCGCACGACATTCTCGAAGTGCTCGGCATCGAGCCCTTGGCTGAATATCTCGTGTCGGAAATCCAGGAAGTTTACCGACTTCAGGGCGTGAAGATCAACGACAAGCACATCGAGACGATCGTTCGCCAGATGCTGCAGAAGGTCGAGATCACCGACGGTGGCGACACCACGCTGCTCGCCGGCGAGCAGGTCGATCGCGACGAGATGGACGAGATGAACGCCAAGATCGGCAAGAAGGAGCGTCCGGCTCAGGGCAAGCCCGTCCTGCTCGGCATCACCAAGGCGTCGCTGCAGACCCGCAGCTTCATCTCGGCGGCATCGTTCCAGGAAACGACGCGCGTGCTCACCGAGGCTTCGGTGCAGGGCAAGAAGGACACGCTCACGGGTCTCAAGGAGAACGTGATCGTGGGTCGTCTGATCCCGGCCGGCACGGGTGCGGGCATGGGTCGCCTGCGCGTCACCGCCTCGTCGCGCGATGCGGCGATGCGCGTCTCGCAGCGTCGCATGGCCGAAGTCTCGATCGTCGCGCCGAACTCGGCGAAGGAAGAGCATGACGCCGAGCTCGCGCGCTCGACGCGCGATGCTGGCGGCACGGGTGACGATGCGCTCGGCGCGGTCGTGACGAGCGGCACCGGCACCGATGCCGACGCCGGCGAGTATCTGAACAAGGAGTGATCCTCCGGGTTCGGGTTACCACCTGATGCAATGAGAGCCGCCGTCCGGGGAAACCCGGGCGGCGGTTTTCGTTTGGAGCATCGCGTCACCCGGCTTCGGCAGGCCGTGTCACGATTCTGACGCACGACGGCAATGAAACTGCTGGAAAACTGCCATCCAACCGTCACAGCCATCCCGTAGGGCGCCCTCAAGTGCAGCGGCACATCCAGGGGGCCTTCCATGATCAAATCCTACGTCTCGACCTTCGCGCTTGCCGCGAGCCTCGCCGCTGGCCTGCCACTCACCGCCGCGCACGCCGAGACCGCGCCGCCGGCGCCGGCGGCTCCGATCGCCGACCCCGCGCCCGCCCCCGCTGAAGATGATGCGGCAGAGGCGATCGTCGTCACCGCCAAGGCGACCCGCTCGGCGACCGCGCTGCCGGGCAGCGAAATGCAGAAGATCCTGCCGGGTATCTCGCCACTGAAAGCGATCCAGACGCTGCCGGGCGTGCTCTACATCACCGCCGACCCGTGGGGCTATAACGAGCAGAACGCGCAGATCTTCATCCACGGGTTCAGCGGGCAGCAGCTCGGCTACACGATGGACGGCCTGCCGCTCGGCGACCAGAGCTATGGCAATTACAACGGCCTGTCGCCGCAGCGCGCGGTGATTTCGGAGAATGTTGGCCGCGTCATCGTCTCGACCGGCGCAGGCGATCTCGCAACCGCCTCGAACAGCAACCTCGGCGGAACGGTCGAGACCTATTCGTCGGATCCGCTCAAGACATTCGGCATTCAGGCCGCGCAGACCGTCGGCAGCTATTCGACCTCGCGCAGCTTCGTGCGGATCGACAGCGGCACTTTCGGCAACGGCAACGCGGCCTATGTCTCGGCGGCGCGCCAGGACGCACGCGCGTGGGACTTCAACGGCAAGCAGGGCGGCTATCAGGTCAACGCCAAGTTCGTCCACGACGACGGCATCGGCAAGCTGACCGCCTATTTCGACTATAACGACATGACGCAGCCGAACGAGGATTCGACCGTCTTCTTCAAGCCGTCGGCGGGCGGTACCGCAACCGCGGTGCAGCTCTACACGCCGTACACCAAACCGTTCTTCTACCCCGACTTCACCACCTATCGGACGTCGTATCTCAGTGCGCAGGGCAATTCGCCGGCGGCGGTCGGCAGCAATTACCGCAATTATTATTCGGATGCGCAGCGGACCGATTTCCTCGGCTATCTGCGCTACGACGCGCATCTCTCGTCGAACGTGACTTGGTCGACGACCGGCTATTACCATCACAATGACGGCGCGGGCGTCGTCGCGGGGCCGCTCGGGCAGTCGATCACGACGATCCAGCCCTATCTCGACCCGGGCTATGCGAGCTTGCCGACCAACTGCCGCTTCGGCGCGAACAGCAACGGCGTCGCACCCGCAGCCTGCACCGCACGCACGACCGCACAGCAGAGTGCCGCCGGCGCCGCTTTGGTCGCGGCGACCGGCGGGTCTGGCCTGGTCACGCGCACCACCGAATATCGCATCGATCGCGGCGGCGTGATCTCGGCGATCAATGCCAAGCTCGGCGCGCATACGATCGAATTCGGCGGCTGGTTCGAACGCAACAGCACAACGCAGTGGCGCCGCTGGTACGGCGTCAGCGTCACCAACCCCGATTCGAGCACGCCCTATATCCGTCCGCTCGACGTGGCGCAGCCGCTCTTCACGCAATATCAGGGCGAGGCGCGGATCAACCAGCTGCAGTTGCATCTGCAGGACACCTGGCAGGCGACCGATCGCCTGCTGCTCCAGGCCGGGTTCAAGACCAGCGCGCAATGGGCCGATGGTCGCTTCCCCGTGCAGCCCGTCCTCGGGTCGCTCTCGGGCCTCACCGGCGGCCTTCCGCAAGGCCGGATCAACACGCTGCGCTGGTTCCTCCCCTCGGCGGGCGCGACCTATGATCTGACGCGCAACGAGCAGCTCTATTTCAACGTCCAGAAGAATTTGCGCCAGTATCAGGCGTATCTCGCGGGCGGTGGCGGGCCGTGGTTCACCGGCAGCCAGGCGGCGTTCGATGCGTTCGCACGCGAAGGCAAGCCCGAGAGCAGCTGGACGTATGAAGGCGGCGTGCGCAGCCATCGCAGCTTCGATGGCGTGCTCAGCGGGTTGGAAGCGCAGGTCAATTACTACCACGTCGTGTTCAACAATCGCCTGCTCGCGATCTCAACCAATCCGGGCGGCATCGCCGGCGGCGGCATCACCGGCGGGACCTCGATCCTGGTCAATGTCGGCGCGGTTCACACCGACGGCGTCGACGCGGCCTTCACGCTGCACTTCGGCCGCGCCTTCTCGCTGTACAATGCGGCGTCGTACAATCTGTCGAAATATCAGAGCGACTATACCTCGACCGCGACTGGAATCGGCGCTGCGACGGGCACGTGCATCGGCGGCTATCTCGTCACGGCGGGCGTCGTGCCGACCTGCGGCAAGCAGCTGCCGGGAACGCCGAAATGGATGAACAAGACCGTCGCCACGCTCGATCTGGGGCCGATCGAGGTGCAGATGATCGGCGATTACGTCGGTCGGCGCTTCGCGACCTTCACCAACGACGCGAGCGTGTCGTCCTACTTCCTGACCTCGCTGCGGCTCGCGGCGAAGGTGCCGGACGGCGCCACCCCGCTGCGCAAGCTCGAGGTCTCGCTCAACGTCACCAACCTGTTCGACAAGACGGGCGTCTCGACGCTGTCGATCGGATCGGCGACCAACAGCTACTCGGCCTATCCGATCGCACCGCGACAGTGGTTCCTGACGGTGTCGGCCGCCTATTGAGCACCTGTCTCTTATACACATCT
>NZ_JASJVC010000065.1:0-19318 GCF_035019905.1 Sphingomonas sp. 10B4
CCGGTGACCGTCCGCCTCTCATAACATCTTCAAGTAAAAGCGCGGTTATAAACAGGTTCCGCGCGAACACCGCGATCTGATAGCGCTCGTCCTCGGTACGCAGGCCGATCCGCCCACCGACCGTCCAATGCGGGCGGAAGGTCGATTCTGGGCGCGAATTGGCTTCGTAGCGAATCCGCGACTTCCACACCGTGTCGGCCGCCAGGAACGCGTTGAGCCGCGTCGTCACCGGCTGCTGATATTCGCCCGACAGCGTGAACTTGTACTTTGGCGCATAAGCGAGCTGCGTCCCGCCGATCTGCGTCCCGTCGGTGCCGAGGTACTTGGTCGGATAGGTCGCCTTGGCGTAGATGAAGCCGGTGTTGAGCGACAGGTTCCGGTTCACGCGCCCGAAAAAGTTGATCTCGGCACCGCGCGTCTTGACGCCGTCGATGTTGGTCTGAACGCACGACAAGGCGGCAGTCGAAGCAACCGTGGTGCACTGCTGCGCCTGGAAGTCCGTCACCTTGGTGTAGAACAGGTTGATATCGGCAACCAGACCACGGAACAGCGTCGCCTTGAGCCCAGCTTCATACGCCATCGGGATCTCTGGACGCACGATGTAGGGCGACAGCGGTGCCGCTGGTGTCGCGATCTGCCCGCCCTTGAAGCCGCGCGACGCGGTTGCATAGACCATCGTGTTCTTCAGCAGATCGTATTGCGCGCCGAAGCGATACGAGATCTTTTCCGTGCTCAACCGCTGCGCTTGGATCCGGTTCGTCGCCAGGTCCAGATTGTTGCGATCGAGCGACAACTTTGCGCTGGTGATGCGCCCACCGCCGATCAGCCGGAAGGCCGGCGTCACGTGGAAGGTCGCCTGCCCGAACGCGGCGAGCGATTCATCGACGATCGTGTCATAGGCACCGATCGATCGCGCGATCGGGATCGCGACATTGGGCGCGGGGATGAGCGTGACACTCAGCGATTCGGGCGTCCGGGTCTGCTTCTGGTGCGAGTAGAAGGCGCCGACCGTATATTCCAGCCGGTTGCCCGATGGCGAACTGGCGCGGAATTCCTGCGTGAACAGGTCGATATTGCGGTGCGTCGCGCCGTTTTCGACCTGCAATTCGAGCGGATCGCCGCGGAAGATCGAGGTGACGTCGCCGCGCTCCTTGTTCACGCGATAGGCGGTGATCGATGTCAAGGTGAGCGGACCCGCATCGTAATCGAGCTGGAGCGAACCGCCGAAATTGTAGGTGCGACTGAGCCGCGGTCGCGCGGCGCAGTAGTTCTGATTGCCTTCGCCCACCGTCACGCCACAGCTGGCAAGCCGCGCGGTGATGCCGACCGGATCGAACCCGCCGCCGCCGAAGAATGGCCCCGGCCCGCCGGCGCGGACGAAGGTGAAGAAGTCGCCGCCATTCTCAAGGCGCGACTTGGTATAGTCGCCGATCACGTTGACCGTGAGTGCGTCGCTCGGCGTCCACAGCAACCGCCCGCGAAAACCGAAGCGGTCGACGTTGTTGAGGTCGCCGGTCAGCGCGTTGCGATTGACGCCCTGCCGCTGGTTGAGCAGCCCCGACACGCGGATCGCAGCGTTCGACGCGAGCGGCACGTTGACGACGCCCTGCACGACCTGATTGCCGAACTTCGATCCGGCGGTGCCGTCGTTCGAAAGCTCGGTCCGCACGCGCGCGCTGAGCCGGGTCGGATCGGGCGCGTTGGTACTGACGTTGATGACGCCGGCCGACGTGGTGAGGCCGAACAGCGTTCCCTGCGGCCCCTTGAGCACTTCGATCCGCGCGACGTCGAACAGATCGCCGATATTGGCGTTGCCCTGGCTCACCTGATCGACCACCACGCCGACCGACGCCACTGCGCCCGCCGAGAAGGTCTGCGTCCCGATCCCGCGGATCGCGCCGCCGCCGCCGGTATTCTGCCCGGGCGCCTGCTGGATCTCGAGCGAGGGCGCGATGCGGTTGAGATCGTTGAGCGTGTTGACCTGCTGGCGCTCGAGCTGCTTCTGATTGGCAACCGTGATCGAAATCGGCACGTCGACCACGCGTTCGCGCCTACGCTGCGCGGTGACGACGATATCGGCGCCGGTCTGGTCGGCCACGGTCGCCGCGGGCGGCGACGTAGAAGCTGCGCTGTCCTGCGCCGTGGCGATGGTGGGGACAGCCAGCCAGCTGGCGGATGCGAGTGCGACGGCAAGCGTGCGGTTCATGATGACCTCTCCTGATTTTGTTGTTGTTGTTGTTGTTGTTGTTGTTGTTGTTGTTGGTTTTTTACGCACGGCTCAGTGGGCGACATCCTCATCGACCACATGATTGGTGAGCGTTCCGACCGGGCCGATCGCGACCTCGACGCGGTCGCCCGCCTTCATCCACAAGGTTGGCGTGCGCTTGGCACCGACGCCGCCGGGCGTGCCCGTCGCGATCACATCCCCTGGCGAAAGCGCGGTGAATGCCGAGACATAGGCAATGATCTTGGCGATCGGGAACACCATGTCGCCGATCGGCTGATCCTGGACGATTTCGCCGTTGAGCCGCGTCGTGACATGCACGCCGGACAGATCGCCCGCTTCCTGCGGCGTCACCAATTGCGGGCCGAAGGCGCCGGTGCCGGGGAAGTTCTTGCCCGGGATGAATTGCGACGTGTGCCATTGCCAATCGCGGATCGACGCGTCGTTGAAACAGGCATAGCCTGCGACATGCGCCATCGCATCCTGCTCGGCGATGGCACGCCCGCCGCGACCGATGACGATCGCGAGTTCGCCCTCGAAATCGAGATGCCCGGACACGAGCGGCCGCACGATCGGCTGGCCGTCGGCGATCAGCGTATCGGCGAACCGCGTGAAGATCGACGGATTGTCGACCTTGGCGCGACCCGTCTCGACCCGGTGGCTCTCGTAATTATGCCCGACGCACAGGATCTTGCCCGGATTGGGGATAACGGGCAGCAGCAATACGTCTGCCGCGGCAATGGCCGGGCCATCCGCAAGGGCCGACAGCGGGCCCGCCGCGATCGCGGCCTTCAAATCGACTGGCGCGCCCGCAACCGCACCGGCATCGTGGATCGTCGCACGATCGATCCGGCCATAGCTGGTCGTGCCATCGACGCGGCGGAAGCTGACATAAGGCATTAACGTACTCCTCGAGCAGGGGCCGAGACCGCTGCGGAAAGCTCAGCCACGGCGGATTCCGGTTTCGGCGCGTGCAAATGGAGGGCGGTGCGCGCCTGCATCAGCAGCGCAGCGAGATCCTCGTTCGCGACGCCGAACACATAAAAATCAGGGCGGACCAGGACGCAGCGCGCGCCGCGAAGCTTGAGCCAGCGCCCGACCACACCCCCGTCGTCGAGCGCCGCCGCATCGACGATCGTCAGATCGAGCGCGGACAGCGCGGCGAGGCTTGGCGACGCCGAAACATCCGCTGTTGCCGCCGCATCGATCGCGAACAGCCGCCAGCCACCGCCGGTTACGGTGTCGAGGATCGTCGCGTCGCCGCCAATCCACGGCTGGATGAAGCGCTCACCGGCACCGCGCGTTCCAGCCGCGATTGCCCCGGAGGTATAGGCCGGGATGAGATCCGCCGCGGTACGACCGGATGTGCCAGCGTGCTGCGCGCGCATCGCGGCATCGCGCTCGGCGGCCCTTTCGGGGTCGAGTTCGCAGATATAGCGACCCGCCGCGACCGCCGCGCTGACGACGCTGCGCACGTGCGGATCGCGTTCGACCTGATAGGTGTCGAGCAATGCCGCATCGGCATCGCCCTGTTCGACCAGCGCGAGCTTCCAGATCAGGTTCGCGACATCGCGCATCCCGTGACACATGCCCTGCCCAAAAAAGGGCGGGGTCTGATGCGCGGCGTCGCCTGCCAGGAACACGCGTCCGTCGCGCCACCGCTCGGCGATCAGCCCGTGGAAGCGGTACGTCGTGGCGCGGATCAGGTCGTAGGGCACGCCGTCGAGATACGGCTTGAGCAGCGCTGCGACCGCGTCGGGCTGCATCATCGCGGCGTCGTCCTCGCCCGGCAGCAGCATGAACTCCCAGCGGCGGATATTGCCGCGTCCGGGCACGATCGTCGCCGGGCGCTGCGGGTCGCACATCATCACCGACAATTGCTGAAGGTTCGCCGCTTCGGGGACGCCCCAGAGGTCGGGAAAGCGCACCGGCTGGTCGACGTGCGCATCGACGACGAGCCACGATTCCTCGAAATCGAGATCGTCGAGCGCGATGCCCAGCGCCTTGCGCGTATCGCTGCGCGCGCCGTCGCACGCGATTACCCAGCGCGCGCGGACCGTGTCGGTCGTGCCGTTGCGGCCCAGCTTCACACTGACCCCGGCATCGTCCTGGACAAAGCCGTCGAGTGTCGTGTCGAGCGACACGGTTACCGTCGGGGCTTGCACGAAGCCGTCGCGCAGCAGCGCTTCGAGCTCGGGCTGATAGAAGAAGTAATCGTTCGCCCAGCCAAACGGCTTGGGGCGCCCCGCCGTCCCCATATAGCGGATCACGCCGTGATCGGCGCCGATATGCAGATGTCCCTCGGTCTCGCGCATGGTCGGGGCGATCGCATCGGCGAGGCCGACGCCCTGGAACAGGCGCATCATTTCGTGGTCGAGATGCACCGCCCGCGGCAATATGTGGGGCGCCGAGTCACGATCGATCACCAGGGTCGCCAGTCCCGCCTGCGCCGCGAGGTTCGCCGCGAGCGCGCCGACCGGACCGCAGCCGACGATCACCAGATCATAGGCCGGCGGCACTGTCATCGGACGGTCTCGGGGGACGAATACGGGCAGTGGCAGCGCATCGATCGGGATCCTCTCGCGGTGTTCTGATGACACCGAGCGCCCCAATGCGTGCTTCCTAGCCCCTTTGTAAAATATTGGATTTTGCGAATAGCATAGGTTGAGGCTATGCCAGGACGGCGGTGATCGCCTTTACCAATTGTGCGCCCAGGTCGGATAGCGCGCGATTGCGGAGCGTGCGGATCCCGATGCTGCGCGTGACCTTCGCGTCGGTCACCGGCACCGCGCGCAGCACGCCCATCGACAGTTCGGCGCGGGCCACGCCGCGCGGCAGCATCGTGACGCGCGCGCCGCCGCGCACGATCGCCATCGAGGTCAGCAGCGAATCGCAATAGATCACGTCGAGCGGCAAGGGCACTTCGGCGGCAAGGAACAGCGCATCGATCTGCCGCCGGAACGCGCCGCCCGGCAGCGGCAGCACCCACCCCATCGCGCTCATCTCGCCGAGCGACACCGTCGGCCCCAACGCGTCATGCGCCTTCCCGACGATCAGCGTGAAAGGATCGCGCGCGATACTGATCTCGGTGATATCCTCGGGCGGCGGCTCGATCCCGGTCGTCACCACCGCCACCTCGATCGCGCCGCGCCGCAGCAGATCGGCGAGCTGCGCGTCCGACCGCTCGATGATATGCAGCGCCATCTGGTCGGCTTGCGCCATGCGATTGATCGCGGCGGGCAGCAGGCTGACCAGCGCGCCAGGCGTCCCGCCGACGCGCAGCGGCCCACGGACGCCCTTGCTGGCGAGCGCGACCGACTCCTCGGTATCGCGCAGCAATGCCTCCATCATCTCGGCGCGGCGCATCAGCACCGTGCCCGTATCGGTCAGCACGATCCCGCGCCGCCCCCGCACGAACAAGGCCGTGCCGAGCTGCTTTTCCAATTGCGCGATCGCCACCGACACCGAGGGTTGCGAGATGTTGAGCTCGCGCGCCGCCCCGCTGATCGAACCGCCACGGCCGATCGCCAGAAACATGCGCAAGACGCGGGAATCGATCATCATGGCCTCCGTCCACGGCTATAGTCATAGACTATGCATCTCTAGGCAATGCATATTTGCGGATATGTCGATCGGCGCGCATAGCGACACCGACCGCGCATCCGCGGCTGGAGAGAGGATCATGGCCCGTTTCCCGATCACCGGGCTGCGCAGCGTCGATCTGACGGTGCCCGATCTCGCCGCCGCGATCGATTTCTACACTGCGGTATGGGGGCTCGACCTGGCCGATCGCAGCGGCGAGCGCGCATGGCTGCGTGCGACCGGAACCGATTCGCACGTGGTCGCGCTCCATGCCGGCCACGCACCCGACATCCGTTCGATGACCTTCCGGCTTGCCGACGATAGCGACCCTGCCGCGCTCTGCGAGTCGGCGCTCGCGCACGGCGCGTCGCTGCTACACGCGGCGCGCGCCGCCGACGAGCCTGGTGGCGGCGCCGTCCTGGCGCTGCGCGACCCGATGGGCCGCGCGATGCGGATCGTCCAGGGCGACACGCCGGTCGCCGCGCTGCCCGATGATCCCGCGCGTCCCGAGCGGCTGTCGCACGTCAATTTCAACAGCGACGATGTCGACCGCGACGTCGCCTTCTTCACCGACGCGCTCGGCTTCGGGCTGACCGATCGGTCGAAGATGATGGGGTTCGTGCGTACCAATGCCGATCATCACACGATCGTCATCTCGACCGCGCCGGTCAACACGCTCAACCATGTCGCCTTCCAAATGCCGACCTGGGAGGGCGTGATGCTCGCGGCGGGCAAGATGATCGACCGCAGCTTCCCGATCGGCTGGGGACCGGGGCGGCATGGCCCAGGCGACAACGTCTTCACCTACTTCGTCGATCCGTTCGGCTTCGTCATCGAATACACTGCCGAAGTGCTGCAGGTCGACGAGAGCTATCGCGTCGGCAGCCCGGAGGACTGGACCTGGCCCCCCGGCCGATCCGACCAATGGGGCATTGCCCCGCCCAAGACCGCGGAATGCAAGGCGGCACAGCTCGCCATTCCGTTCGCCTGATTGCTTTAGGAGAAACGCCATGACGCTCAATCGAACCCTGCCCGGTGCCACCCCCTATGTCCTGCGCGCCGGCGAGGGCGTGTCGCATCTCGTGGCGGGCCAGGTCGTGCGCACGCTCGCCGGGATCGAGCAGACTGCGGGAGGTTTCGGCGCGATGGTGTGCGACGCCCCGCTCGATCGCGGTCCGATCCCGATGCACTGGCACGAGCGCGAGCATGACACCTGGTTCTGCGTCCGCGGCAAGCTGCAGGTGTGGAGCGGCGACGAATCGCGCGTCCTGACCCCCGGCGACTTCGCCTATGTCAAACCGGGCGGCACGCACAGCTATCAAAGCGTCGCCCCGCGCACGCAATTCTTCGGCGTCGTGGCCCCCGGCGGATGGGAGCAGTTCTTCGCCGATGCGGGCGAAGTGTGGGGGATGACCGGGCTGCCGCCCGCCGACAAGCCGTTCGACTTCTCGCGGATGGGCCCGGCGATGGGCAAGCACGGCATCATGCGCGTCGACAATCCGGTCTATGCCGAGGCCACCCCGGTCGGCGCCGCCGATCAGCAGTTGCCGGGTACACCCGCATCCTATTTCCTCGAAGCAGGCTATGGCACGCGCCGCACTTTGCTCGGCCATCTCTCGACCGCGGTCCTCACGACCCAGGAAAGCGCGGGATTCATCGATATGCGCGTCATCGAGGGCGGGCATCGTGCGACGATGCCGGCGCTGCGCCACGCCGATACGCACCTGTTTCTCTATATCCTCGACGGCCAGGTCGCGCTGACGCTCGACGGCGAGACCTATCAGCTTGGCAGCGGCGATTCGGCCAATATCCCGGCGGGGACCGCTTATGCGACGCAGATCCTTTCGGGGGCCGCCCGCTGGGTCGCGACGGCGTCGGGCGGCAATGGTGCCGAGCTCTGGGATGTCGCGGGCAGTGACTGCGCCGCCTTCTGCTTCCCGACCGAGCATGACCGCGCGGGCGATCTCGCGAACCTGACGCGCGCCGAGCAGATCGACGTGACGCTCGCCTGATGGAGCGGGCGCTCTCGATCGGCTGCACCTTCTCCGACCGGATCGAGGCGTTGCTCGATGGTCGCGTGGCGATCGAGGGCGTGGCGCACGATCTCCGGATCGTCGAGCCGCAGCGGCTGTTCCGGCAGGTCTTGCACGACCAGGCCTATGACGTCGCCGAGCTCTCGATGGGGTCGCACATCGCCGCGATCGCGGCGGGGCGGCGCGACTATCGCGCGGTGCCGGCGTTCCTGTCGCGCAGCTTCCGCCATTCGAACCTGTATGTGCGGACCGACCGCGGGATCGCGTCGCCCGCCGATCTGGCGGGCAAGCGGATCGGCCTCGTCGATTTCCAGCAAACCGCGGCGCTGTGGCTGCGCGGCTTGCTTGCCGACGATTACGGCGTCGCGCGCGAATCGATCGCCTGGATCACCGGCGGCCTCCACGCGCCGATGCTCGAGGACCGGATGCCGCTCGTCTTGCCGCCGGGGCTGCGCGTCGAACGTTCGCCCGAGACGCTCGACGCGTTGCTGCGCGCGGGCACGATCGACGCCGTCATCAGCCCGACCGCACCCCGCGCCTTCGCCGATCCCGCCAGCCCGGTCGATCGGCTCTGGCCCGATCCCCGGGCGGCAGAGCTGCTGTTCTGGGAAAGCCGCCGGCTGTTTCCGATCATGCACGTGCTGGTCGTCCGGCGCAGTCTGATCGCCGCGCGCCCCGGTCTGGCGGAAGCGGTGTTCGCGGCCTTCGACGCGGCCCGCGGCATTGCAGCGGCGGACTTGCACTCGCGCGATTTCCCCAAGGTCATGGTGCCGTGGCTGCCCTCCTTCGTCCACCAGGCGCACGCCGCGCTCGGCACGGATCCCTGGACCTATGGAGTCGAGGGCAATCGCGACGTGCTGGAGACGATGCTGCGCTATGCGGTTGCCGACGGGCTCGCGCCGCCATCGCTGAGCGTCGACGACCTGTTCGCCTGACCTGGCCGTCCGCTCGGTTTGCGATTCGGCTCGATCGACCCGCCGCGCCACGACAGGGTGGCAGGCAGAAAACCGATTCTTACCGGATTTTAACCACACATTAGACTTTCCCAGCCAAACCGACCGGCGAAGACACTCTTCGAAGGGATTTCCATGCACCGCGACCAGCCCGTCGATGTCGCCATCATCGGTGCGGGCCCGGCCGGCCTGACGGCCGCGTATCAGCTCACCAAGCTCGGCTATTCGGTGACGGTGATCGAAAAGGACCCGACCTATGTCGGCGGAATCAGCCGGACGGTCGAGAAAGACGGGTTTCGCTTCGATATCGGCGGGCACCGCTTCTTCTCGAAGTCGAAGGAAGTCGTCGACCTGTGGAACGAGCTGCTCCCCGACGATTTCATCGAGCGGCCGCGGATGAGCCGCATCTATTACGAGGGCAAATTCTACAGCTATCCGTTGCGCGCGTTCGAAGCGCTGCGCAATCTCGGCATCTGGCGCTCGACGCTGTGCATGGCGAGCTATGCGCGCTGGAAGCTGCGGCCGCACAAGGAGGTGAAGTCGTTCGAGCAGTGGGTGGTCAACCAGTTCGGCCACAAACTCTATTCGATCTTTTTCAAGACCTATACCGAGAAGGTGTGGGGCATGCCGTGCGGCGAGATGTCGGCCGATTGGGCGGCGCAGCGCATCAAGGGGCTGAGCCTCGGCGGCGCGGTGCTCGACGGGATCAAGCGCTCGCTCGGTCTCAACAAGCGTCGCAACGACGGCATGGCGGTGAAATCCCTGCTCGAGACCTTCCGCTATCCGCGGCAGGGGCCGGGCATGATGTGGGATGCCGCGCGCGACCACGTCGTCGAAGGCGGCAACCGCGTCGAAATGGCGACATCGCTCCACCAGCTCAGCCATGACGCCGCGACGGGCCGCTGGCGCGTCGCGGTGCAGCGTGACGGCGAGATCCGCACGCTCAACGCCGGCCACGTCATTTCCTCGGCGCCGATGCGCGAACTCGCCGGACGGATCCATCCGCTGCCCGAGACGCTGCCGCTCGCGCTCGACTTGCGGTATCGCGACTTCCTGACGGTGGCGCTGATGATCAAGGCCGACGATCTGTTTCCCGACAATTGGATTTACGTCCACGACCCCCGCGTGAAGGTTGGCCGGGTCCAGAATTTCCGGAGCTGGTCGCCCGAAATGGTGCCCGACCCGACGCTCGCTTGCGTTGGGCTCGAATATTTCTGCTTCGAGGGCGACGGCATCTGGTCGTCGAGCGACGCCGATCTGGTCGCGCTCGCGACCGCCGAACTCGCCACGCTCGGGCTGTGCGATCCGGCCTCGGTGGTCGGCGGCGAGGTCGTGCGGCAGGAAAAGGCCTATCCCGTCTATGACGACGCCTATCGCGCCAATGTCGATGCGATGCGCGAGGAACTCGAGGCGCGTTACGACACGCTGCATCTCGTCGGGCGCAACGGCATGCACCGCTACAACAACCAGGATCACGCCATGATGACCGCGATGCTGACGGTGCGCAACATCGTCGCGGGCGAGCGGATCTACGATATCTGGGCGGTCAACGAAGACGCCGAATATCACGAGGCCGGTCACGACAGCGAGCAGGCCGCGCTCGCCAGCGTGCGGCATGTGCCCAAGCGGCTGGCGGCGTGACTCGCGAGCGGCTTTGGCCTTCTGTCCTGATCGGCTGGGCCATTGCCGCATGCGTCCTGATCTTCGTCTCGTCGCGGCAGATCGCGCATCTGTGGTTTCCCGATCCCGACGACGCGATGCGGCTGCTCGAGGTTCGCGACTGGCTGAATGGACAGAGCTGGTGGGATGTCGGCCAGCACCGCCTGTGGGACGGGCATTTCGCGATGCACTGGTCGCGGCTCGTCGATTTGCCGCTGGCGCTGGTCATGCTGGTGTTCGATCCGGTCTTCGGCCCGGCGGTCGCCAACCGGATCGCTTTGGTCGCGGTGCCGCTGGTGACGTTGCTCGCGGTGCTGGCGCTCGGCGCGGAACTGACGCGCCGCGTCGCTGGGCTCGAGCGTGCCAAGCTGGCGGTGCTGCTGGCACCGCTTTCAGTCCCGCTGCTCGATCAACTCCGTCCGCTGCGGATCGACCATCACGGGTGGCAGGTCGTTTTTGCTTTGCTCGCGGTCACCGCGTTGTTGGCAAAGCCGACTGCGCGCTCGGGCGCGCTGGTCGGGCTCGCGCTCGCCGTTTTGCTGATGATCTCGCTCGAGGGACTGCCGATCACCGTCGCGATCCTTGGCGTCGTCGTGCTTGCCTGGGCGTTCGACCCGACGCGACGCCCGCAAGCGTTGGGCGCGGTATGGGCGGTGACGGGTTTGGTAACCGCGCTCCACGTCGCGACGCGTGGTCCGGCGATCTTCGCACCCGCTTGCGACGCGATCTCGCCCGCCTGGATCGTTGGGCTTGGTACCGCGACGCTCGGCGTAACGCTTGCGATGATGGTGCCGCGCGCGTCGCGCGCGGCGCGCGTGGCGCTGTTGGCAGTTGCGGGTGGAGCGGCCCTGGCAGTGCTCGGTATCCTCGCGCCCAAATGTCTGGCTGGCCCGTTCGCCGCGCTCGATCCGCTGGTCCGCAAATTCTGGTACGATAACGTTTCGGAAGGGCTGCCGGTCTGGCAGCAGACGCCCGGCGCGGCGCTCATGGCGATTAGCTTTCCGATTGTCGGGCTGGTCGGCGGCGCGTTCGCGTGGCGCGCGAGCGAAGGCCGCGCGCGCGCGCAATGGACGATGCTGCTGGCGCTCGCCGCGGGATCGCTCGTGGTGTCGCTATTGGTGATGCGCTCGGGTGCGACCGCGAACGCGCTGGCGCTGCCGGGGGCGGCGTGGGCGCTCCATGCGATGTTGACGCGCGCGCGCGGGGTGCGATCGGTTATTCTTCGGACGCTCGCAACCGCGGGCTCGCTGGTCGCGGCAAACCCTGGCTTGGCCCTTGTCGCGCTGCTGGGGGCGGGGGGTTCCTTCGGGTTGGAGGCCATGCCGGCCGCGCCACGACCTTTGCGGCCAGCATGCACCCACGGGCATGAGATGGCCGATCTCGCCCAATTGCCCCCCGCTCGAATTTTCGCGCCGATCGACGTGACCCCCAATGTGTTGGCCTGGACCCGGCACAGCGCGGTCGGGGCGGGCTATCATCGCAACATCGCGGCGCTGCACACCGTGCTCGCGACGTTCATGGGCACGCCCGAAGCCGCGCATCGTCGCGTGCTCGCCAGTGGCGCGGCCTATCTCGCGGCATGCCCTGGTGAGAATGAAACCGAAATGTACAAACATGTGGCGCCCAACGGGCTGTGGGCACGGCTAGAACGTGGCGAACGGATCGACTGGCTCCAGCCAATTCCGCTTGCGGGTTCGCCCGTTCTGGTGTGGCGCGTGGTCCCCGACCCGCACCACCCATAGACGCGGCCCCGTAACCGCCTAGCAGGATCTGTCGCCACGCGCCGATCCACTGTCGCCGCGACAGATCCGATAGGGCAGGCGGGCGGTATCCGACGCAGATCCGGAAATCTGCGTAGTGCGCGGTGCCGCGCAAGCTGCGTACGATCGTACCAACCAGAACCGAAGCGGTGCTCAGTCAGGCGGAGATGTCGATTCTCTATGTATGCCATAGCTTTTGTCAGCCATCGCGAACATAAGAGATGGCGTAGTATAGAGATCATATAAACGCGTAATACTACAGTTATTAACCTAATTAACAAATATAAATATTGGAACGTTGATCGCAGATTTTCCTTCCATCTTGGATATCCTCTGGGAGGACATGAAGCGCAGGGTTGACCGGTGAGGAGAAACTCCCGTGATGCGCAGCTGTTATATTGTCGATGACGACGATGCGACGCGCGCGTCGCTCCTGACCTTGGTCGCCGCGCGGTTCGATATCGTGGTGCAGGGGTTCATATCGGGCGACGCCTTTCTGCGCCGGGTGGCGGAACTCGACCCTGGCGTCGTGCTGCTCGACTATAGCATGCCGGGACGCAACGGCATCGAGGTCGTGAAGCTGCTGACCGATCAATATCCGCAAATGGTGCCCGTCATGCTCACCGGGAAGGGCAGCACGCTTGCGGCGGTCGAGGCGATGAAGGCCGGTGCGCTCGATTTCCTCGAAAAACCCTATGATCCCGAAGCGCTGTTCAGCGTGATCGAGGCGGCGTTCGATCGGGCTGGGGAGATCGTGCAGGCGGCCGAGAAGGCGCGGAATGCGGCCGAACGCCTCGCGCGGCTGTCGCCGCAGGAAAGCAATGTGCTGCGCGGGCTGATCGCGGGCAAGCGTAACAAGATCATCGCCTACGAGCTCGGGCTCAGTCCGCGCACGGTCGAAATCTACCGCGCCAACCTGATGGCCAAGCTCGATGTCCACAGCCTGTCCGAGGCGCTCCGGATTGCCTATGCCGGCGGTTGGCTCGACGCCGCGCGCGCCGGATTCACCTGACCGACGCAGCGCGCAGCGCGTAGCGGTGCGGTCAGGCGGCGGCCTGCCCAGTCCTGCCGATCGTCGACAGCCTTCGCCGCTGTCGCGCAGCATCAGGCTGGTGTGGCGGTCGACTGACCGGCCGAAGCGGTACTATGGTATTTTTCCTAACGCGACGCCGGCCGCTCGACGCGCGAAACTCTTCAAAGAAAAGAGGCGTTCGCGGGGAACATTCGGTGCCGCACGGAAGCAGGTCGAGCGTCGTCGCGCGCAGATACGCCATGGCTGCGGATCGGGACTTGAGGCCGCAGCCCACCCACCGCATCGGTGGCACGCCGCCGCCCCAATTCGATCGTGTCAGCGACGCTCGGCCGATGGGTCTGAGCGCCGGTCTCCAAAAATTGGTGCTGCGCCGCCGAATCGCGCGGTGCCTTGCTATAATGGAATCGGGAGCGGCGGTGTTCACCACCGACCCGTGTCCGGTCCGCCCCGGGACATCCCCTTGATCCCGGACTGCGGCGAAGACCAGCCCCGGTGGAGCAACTACCCCTTGTCCACCACCGGGGCTGGCATTCGGAACCGCGGGTTCACGCTCAATCAGGGCTGGATCCAGGAGCGCCCGGCGGAATGCAAACGCGCGACCACCGCGTGGCGACGCACATGCCGGCCCCGCTGAAGCATGGCCTGTCCTGCGTGGACGTGACGGTGCTGAATGTCTCGCGCGGCGGGCTGATGCTCGAACTGCACAATCCTCCAGCGCGTCGAACCCCAGCGCTGGACGCCCAGGGCGATCGCGCGGCCGATCAGCGCGGCCGATAGGCGATCGAGGCTTGGCCGACCGCATGGACCGGCATGAACAGCCCCTTGCCGGTCACCGCCAGCGTACCGTTCTCGACGCGCGTGACGTCGGCCGACAGCACGAAATCGCCTTCCCGGCGTGACCCGATCGCTTTGCGCGCAGCGGTCAGCACCTTGACGTAATCGGGCGCGAAATCGTGCGATAGCCCTTGCGCGATGCTCTCGCGGATCGACCCGTCCTTGAACACCGCGATCAGCAGATTGGTGATCTCGCTGTCGGTATCGGTGGCGATCGTCACGTCGCGGACGCGCACCAGCTGCGATCCGGGGACGTTGTACGGAATTGCGGTCAGCCACACCTCGCCCTTGGTCGCGAGCAAAGCGTTCTGGCGCGCCTTGGCCTTGGCGACGATGCCGACCGCGAGGTGCCCGCCGGTGGTGGCATAGACCGTGACCTTGCCGAATTCGACATCGACCGGGCCGATCCCGGCGAGCGTGATCCCCTTCTGCGCGCGCTTGCGCAACGCGCGCTCGACCACCGGCTCGAGCTGCGCATAATCGGCGAGCACCGGGATGAAGAAATTGAGCCCACGCTGCCCGATTTTCCGCGCGGGCGGGGGCAGCGGGGTCGCTACCGGATCAGCCGGGCGATCGCCGACAAAGGTCTCGGTCAGCGCGTCGGCCGCCAGCGTCAGCGTGAGCGTCCGCCGATCGATGCTGTAGCCGCCGACGCCGAGCTGCTTGGGCGTGATCCGCATCCACGCCGGTGGACGCTCGCGGTTGAGCTGGATCGCGGTGAAGCCCTGCTGCCACGCGCTGGCGAGCCTGGCGCGCAGCTTGAGCTTGTTGAGCTCCTGCGGGAGCGTCTGTTCGAGCTTGGCGACCACTGGCTTGAGCCGGGCATCGGCCTTGCTCGCGAATTCGATCCGCTGACCGAGGAAATCGATCCCCGGCGGGGTCGTCCAGTCATAGGCGATCGACACCTTGGCGCTCGGCGTCCAATTGCCGACGACCGACAGCCGCGCGACGGCGTGGACGATCGCGTCGCCCGTCGCGGTCTTCGAAACCACCCCGCCAACCTTCTTTGCCGCGATCGTCGCGTGGATCGGCATGGTGATCGTCAACTGGTCGCCGCGCCCGCCGAGCACGAGCTTGCCGCGCCGCACGTCGCCGACGATCCGGCAGCCGAGCTTGGGGACGACCTTGACCTTGGCGATGCCGAGATCGACGCGCTTTGCCGCGACACAGGAATCGAGCTGTTTGTCGATTTGCCACAAACGCTGGGGAATCTGCGTCTCGAGTGCGCGCTGCAGATCGTCGAGCGAGCCCGAGATCGGCACCACGATCGATGACGTCTGCAACGGAAAGTCGGGCGCGGTGTCGACGCGCGGCGGGGCAGGGGAATGAACCGAGCGGCTGCACCCCGCCGCGAGCAGCAACGCCGCACCGGCACCCCAGCGGATTGACCGTATGCTACGCTGTTGCTGTTTCCTGCTCATCCCCGGCATTACGCGCTCGCGTCCTTTCGGTTCATTTCGCGGGGGCTTGTTTCGCTTGCCGCCGACGCCACATTCGCAGTCGTTGCCACGCTGATCGTCCTCGATACGGCGTTATCTTTCCCGCCGTAGCAGGATCCGCATGGTCGAACCTCGTTTCTCGGGCGTATTTTCCGCCTTGCGCGCTTTCCGGCCTCGTGCGCGCAGCGGATGCCTCGCGGTCGCCGCGCTGATGGCCGCGACGGCAGCGCCGCTCCACGCCACGGGGGTCGCGATCACCGTCGACGATCTGCCCGTCTACGGCCGTTTCTGGACCGCGGCCGAGGGCAAGGACGTCACCGACCGCTTGCTCGCGGGAATGCAGCGCAACCACTGGAAGGCGACGGGCTTCGTCAACGAGATCCAGCTCGATGCCGCCGACCGGCCCGCGCGGATCGCCTTGCTCGAGGCGTGGCTCGATGCCGGGATGGATCTCGGCAACCACACCTATTCGCATCCTTCGCTCACCAAGACGCCGGTCGAGACCTACATCGCCGACGTCGCGCGCGACGAAACGGTGACCGCGCCCTTGCTCGCCGCACGCGGACGGCGCGAGCATTGGTTCCGCTATCCCTTTCTCGAGACGGGGACGACGCAAGCGGTGCGCACGCGCTTCGAGGGCTGGCTCGGCGAGCATGGCTACCGCGTCGCGCCGGTGACGATGGAGAATAGCGACTGGCAGTTCGCCACGCTGTACGACGCTGCCATCGCGCGCGGCGACGTGGCGGCGGCGGCACGGGTCCGGCAGCAATATCTGACCTTCACGCGCGAGATCGTCGCCTGGTACAAGCAGGCCGCACGCGGCCTGTTCGGGCGCGAGCCGAGCTTCGTCTTCCTGCTCCATGCCAGCCGCCTCAACGCCGCGAGCATCGACGCGCTCGCCGCGATCCTGCGCGATGCGCGGCTGCGACCGATCACGCTCGATGCGGCGATGCGCGATCCGGCGTATCGCACCGCCGACCATTATGTCGGGCCCGACGGCAACGAATGGCTCGAACGCTGGTCGCAGACGCTCAACAAGCGCTTGCCGTTCGAGACGATGCCGCGCGTGCCCAAGGCCGTCGTCGCGGGCGATGCGCGGCTCGAGGCGATCCCGGATCCGCACGCTCCGGCGAGCGTTATTCCGGCGCATTCGTGAGCGACGAGGCATGATGCTGCGTACGCTTTTGCTCGGTCTGCTCGCGACCGTCACGCCGGCAGCGCAGGCCGCCGGCGCGCCCGCCACGGTCGATCTCTCCGCCGGCCAGTCGCTCGACGAAGCGTACCGGCAGGAGTTCGGGCTGTGCGACGCGAAGGACCGCTTTCGCGGGCATCGTGTCCACGGCTGTCGCAACGATCCCAACGCGGTGACCGCGCTGCGCCGGCTGCCCGATGGGACGATCGCCTATGTCTCGAAACTGGCGGTCGATCTCGACGGCTCGCCCTTTGCGTGCAGCCCCGCGCATGGCGCCATGGACCAATGCCCGACCGCGCTGATGCTCCCTGACGGGCGCGGTGGCGAAGTGCCGGTCGATGCCGATCGCATCCCCTATGTCGTCATTCCGTGGGAGGGGCCGTCCGACGTCGAGGGGCAGTTCACCGCGCTGACCGGGGTCAAGGCGGGCGATTTCGGCTATGTCGTCCATGACGGCGTGACCGTGCCCGTCATCGTCGCCGACACCGGGCCGTTCGAGAAACTGGGCGAGGGATCGATCGCGCTGCACCGCGCGCTCGGCCGCGAACTGTGCGCGAAACGCAACACGGCGGGCGTGTGCGTGCGCGTCGTCGATCCGATGGAGAGCATCCAGGGCGACGTCGTGACGGTGCTCTTCCCCGGCAGCGCCCGCGACGACCTCACGCCAGCGACGATCGCGCGGACGATCCCGGTCGAAGTCGCGCTGCTGCGCGCGCAGGCGTCGCACCGCAGGAACGGCTAGGAAGGAAATCCTCCCCCTTGCGGGGGAGGATAAAGATTACAGCGTCGAGATCTGCACAATCGCATCGACTTCGACCGCCGCGCCGAGCGGGAGCGCGCTGACGCCGACCGCGCTGCGCGCATGCTTGCCGGCTTCGCCGAACAGCTCGACCATCAGGTCCGACGCGCCATTAGCGACCTTGGGCTGATCGGTGAAATCGGCGGTCGAATTGACGAACACGCCGAGCTTGACGATCCGCTCGACGCGGTGGAGCCCGCCGAGCGCCGCCTTGATCTGTGCGACGAGCATCAGGCCGCACGCCTGCGCCGCCTTCTGGCCGGCCTCGAGATCGACGCCGTCGCCGAGCCGGCCGGTGACCAGCGTGCCATCGATGAAGGGCAACTGCCCCGAGATATGCAGCAGCCCGTGCGCATCGACTGCGGGCACATAAGACGCGACCGGCGCGGCGGGGGCTGGAAGCGTCAGGCCGAGGTCGGCGAGCTTGCGGTCGATACGGTCGGTCATGCAGAAGTCCTTTCAGATGAGGCGGTGGCCGGCACGCCGGCGGTGAAACGATCGGCGATCCAGGCGTGCGCCGCCTGCCAGTCGTCGATGCGCACATGCGCATCGGGCGCGGGTGCAACCTGGGGGGCAAGATCAGGCTCCGACACCATGTGGAGCCGAAACACATCAGGCGCATGCTTGGCGACCGAGGTGTGATGCACGGCGAGATCGTCGACGAACACCGTCACGGGATTGCCGAACTCGGCGACCAGCCGCGCGACGGGGTCGCCCTTGCCGCCCTGATTGGTCTCGACGCGGTACGGCATGTCGTGGCCGAGCAATTGCGCGATACGGGGCTCGCGATTGGCGTCGGTGAGGTTGGTGAGGATCACCACGTCGGCGACGTGCGACAAAGCCGCGAGCGCTTCGCGCGCGTGCGGCACGAGCGTCTGGCGGCCCATCTCGGCGGGGAAGAAGCCGTGGAGGAGTTCCCACATTTCCTCCTGCGTCGGCTTGGGGCCACCGCCGCGGCGCGTCATCGCCGCGAAATCGCCGCTCTCATGCGCGAAGTCGATATCGTGCGTCTCGCGCAGCCACACGCCGAAGTGCCGCACCATGTGCAGCAGCACCTCGTCGCAATCGCAGATCAGCAGGCCCTTCATTCGTAATACTCCGGATCGAGCGCGGCGCGCGCGGCGACGATGGCTTCGGGCCGCTCGCCGATCCCCTCGGCGCAGGCGAGCAGGTCGGGTTCGTAATTCTCGAGGAAACCGAGCACTGCCGACAGCACCGCGGATTCGCTCGCGCGGGCGCGCAGATCGTCGGGGGTGAGGCCGGTCGTATCGAGCAAGCGTTGCGCGCGATCTTTGTCGCCGAGCGTCCACACAAGCGCGTTGAGCGCGATTTGGGTCGGGTCGGTATTTGTCACTGCGCTGCGCATTGGGTAGGACGTCCCATGGACCAAGGAATGGCGGGCGTGGCAAAAAGGGTGCTCGTTGTCGAGGACAACGAACTCAACCTGAAACTTTTCTGCGACCTTTTGCGCGCGCATGAATATGCGACCGAAGGCGTGCGCGACGGGCGCGAGGCGGTGGTGCGCGCCCGCGCCTTCGCGCCCGATCTGATCGTGATGGACATCCAGTTGCCGCATGTCAGCGGCTATGAACTGATCCAGCAATTGAAGGCCGATGCGACCTTGCGCGCGATCCCGATCATGGCGGTGACCGCCTATGCCGGGCGCGAGGACGAGGAGCGGATCCGCGCGGCGGGGGCCGACGCGTACGTGTCGAAGCCGATCTCGCTGATGCGCTTCGTCGATTCGGTCGCAGCGTTGCTGTGACCTTCTAAGCCCCTCCCCTTCAGGGGCTGTCTCTTATACACATCT